>JAGOVR010000054.1 GCA_018060635.1 Bacteriovoracaceae bacterium | reverse complement strand
AAAATATTTACCAAGAACTTATTCATGTTTTAAAGGAAAAAGATAATGAAGGTTTTAGTGACCAAGAAGTTCAGAAAATAAAAAATCAATATATTGCCAGTAAAGTCTATGAAAAAGAATCTTTAGAACACTATGCTTTTTCTTTAGGAAATAATCTCGCTCAAGCTGGAAACATTCATGCAGATGATGACTTCATTGAAAAAACTAAAAAAGTAAATAACCAAGAGGTTCATCAAGCCTTACAAACAATCTTAAGAAAAACGGTACATATTTCCCTGCAAATTCCTCAGGACGCTGACCTAACTAGTTATAAAAAAGAATTAGAAAATTTCCAAAAAAGTTTTCTAAAAACTTTATCCTCTAATAAAATAGCAAAGACTCCTGCCTCTAAAAATTCTAAAACCAATACCTCTGCTTATGATCCTCAGATTCATGAAGAGGAGTTAATCTCTGGTGTAAAACTTCTGTACCGACAAAACACTATGACTCCTACTTTTATTTTATACGCTCATCTAAAAGGAGGGTTAGGCCACGAAACAAAAAAAGATCAAGGTATTCATTCACTCTTAGCGGCGACTTTAACCAAAGGATATGCGGGACATGATTTTCAAAGTATAAAATTAGATCTTGAAAATAAAAGCGCCAATCTACACGCCTTTGCAGGCAAAGATGCTTACGGACTGACTTTGCACGGCCAAAGTACTCATACTCCTAAACTTTTTGAACATTTTTTTGGTACACTCATACAGCCTAATTTTGATGTGAAATTTATTGAACATGAAAAAGAAATTCTTCTACGTATCATAAAAAACCAATCCAAAGATCCCGTAAAAACTTGCTTTAAAACAACTAATGAATTTTTCTTTGCAAATCATCCTTATTCCCTAGATGCTCTAGGAACTGCCGAAACAATAAAAAGTTTTAAGAAAGAAATTCTACAAACCACTCATGACAATCACCTGCAAAATCACGAAATAGTTTTGACTTATTGTGGTGATCTTTCTTTACAAGAAATAAAAAACTTACTTACTCCTTATCTTAAAAATTTACCTGCTAGACCTAAGAAAAGTTTTTTTACAGAGCTAGAATTTCCCAAAAAACCTCTTTTAAAACATCTTCCTTTCGATCGTGAACAAACACAGATCCTCATGGTAGTCCCTGCTTTTAAAACGAACGACTTACAAAATGTTTACTTAAAAGTATTAGAGTCACATTTAGGAGGTCAATCTTCTGAATTATTTGTAAGTGTGAGAGATCGCCAAGGACTTTGCTATAGCGTTCAACCTATGCATTTTAATGCTCTTCAAGCTGGCTACTTTGGAATTTACATGGCTAGCGGCCATGATAAAAAAGAAGCGGCTATTAAAGCTATAAAAACTATTTTAGAAAAAATTAAAAATAATGGTTTTTCTGAAAAAGAATTTAAGCGATTACAAGAAATGATTATTGGGTCTTCTCAAATGGAACTTCAAACCAATGATGATTATGCTAATATTTATTGCATCCCTACATTGCATGATTTGGGAATTGATTTTCATTATAAAAATATTGAAAGTATAAAAAAAATGAAACGAGAACATCTCAATAAATTTTTAAAACAATTTTTAAACCAAGAAATGAGTATTATTACCGTAGGAAGAAGCTAGCTAGCTTTAAGCAGTGTAGATTGGAGATAAATAGCCTGCGGCTGTGAATAGATATGAGACTCTTTTGCTAAAAGAGCAAAGAGCTGTGCTATATAACGAAAAATTCCTGCCAAACTTTTATAAAAAGAAGGCGTATCTAGATAAGAAGGTACCATTTGATTTAAATGTTGATAGGCCGTGGTTCCCATCTTTTCATAATATTGGGAATCTACAATTTTACGCTCTAAAGACCTCGCAAAAAATCCGCACATAAAAAGAGAAGTGTCTCCTACATCTTTAAGCACTCTAGCATACTCCTCAGAGTTCTTATCTTTTGTATCCAAAAGTTTCAAACATAAAATTTTTTCTTTCACTTTTCCTTCATCCATTTCAAAAAACTCAGAAGACTGTGAGTATTTTTCCAGAAGATGACTCGAATAAAAAAGAGCCTCTTGTGGAAGATTCAAAAAAGCTTTCTGATTAATTTCTTCAAGGCGGTCAAAAAAATAGGATTTAAGATCGGGTGAGCTAATAATTTTTTTCTGAGTGGTGTCGTTCAAAGATTCCTCCTATGAAGCAAACCATTCTTTATTTTATAATGAAATTTAAAAAAATTCATCAGGGGAAAAAAAATCCTCTCTAAAACAAAAAATTTCAAAGACTTAAATGATACAAAACGCCCAAAATGCTGGGCAATCTCTATCTTCATAGCTTAATAATAAATTCTGCCTAAGTGCTTCAAGTATTTGAATTTTATTATTATTAAAAAAAAATTAAATAGCTTAGATCTATTCCAGCAAGATTATTCCCAAGTACTCAATCTGCACGTTTATTGAACTAAGGAGTTTTTTTATGAAAATCTTACGTTCTTTTTTGCTTCTCACATTACTGGCAAACACTTATTCGTTATTTGCCGCTGGATTAGATCCAGAAATCAGAAAAGATGTGAGGGCCTATGACCGAGTCAGTCCCTTTGATATTTTGAAAGATGGTGAACTTAGTGACACTTGCGCCTCTCAAGTTCGTACGGCTGTCGTTGCCTTGAAAACTGGCGGCGGAGGAAATGAAAGTGGTGGAGGGGGACTTAAACTTACCACCACACAATGTAGTAATTACGGAGGTGAAGTCGTTCATCTAGCCATTAAAAATCAAGATATTTGTGTCTATGAAGTGGATGACCAGCTTACTTGGGATCTTCTATAATATATTAAATAAAATTTAAAAAAGAGGCTTATTGTACTAGTTGCAAATGCCTCTTTTTTTCATTTATAGGAAAATTCATTTTATAACGACAAAATCCGTCATTTTTATGAATACAATGGGTTTTTTCTATTACAGGTTCTATAAATTTGCCCATCAGTAACAAAATTCCTTTAAGCAGACCTTCCCTATAACTCGAACAAAGAATAGGACTGCCGTAATTTCGAAGGCCCAATGCATCTGCTAAATCTTGACGAGGTTTAGTGCGAAAAACAAAAGCCTCAGAAGAGGATTGCTCTATTTCATAAACCCACGTTTGTGCATTAAGCATTTGAAAATAGGATTCATAAACTTTATGAGGTTCTATAAAATCTGAAAGCTTTCTCACTGTTTCTTTTTCAATACAATTGCCTAAAACATTTTTACCTAAAGTAATAAAATCATCATTATTAAGCCTAGTGCTAGCTAAATAATTGAGAACTTCAGTAGTAATTGTCAAATTAACTTTCTGATCTTTCTTAAAAATATCTGGAGTAATTTGTAAAAATTTAAGAGCTTCCTGTAACACAACTTCGCCCTTTAGTTTTCCTAATTCATTTAAAATTTGTTCTAATGACATAAGTCCTAACTCACTCAACAAACGATACTTCTCTGGAATATAAGAATGATTGCCTTTGAAATGTTCTTGCACTGTTTTAAGATCGATCTGACCACGAATAAGGCGCATAGGAGAAATATTAAGCTCATCACAAAAGGAGTGCGTGGCTATAAGATCAGGAGCGCGCTTCTTAGTTTTTAAAACAGAAAAATCACTGAAACTCAAACCAAAGCGGTCTGCCATCTCACTATCTTGCAAGCTCAAGGCTTCTTGAATTTGTGAAAGCAGTTGCCAAAGATCAGGAAGACCTGAACTAGGACGAACTAGCCCGCCATGCGGTAAATACACTGAGGAGCTCCTTGATAATGGCATTCTAGCTCTTTAAGTTCCATTCCTTGTAGATTTTCAAAATGAGCTACCTCTGATAGCCAAGATTTTTGATAATCACACAAGAAACTTCCCCACTGAGAATTTTTATAATCAAAAATTCTCATATGACTGTTAGGAGCTACAGCAATATCTACGGAGTCAGTTTTTTGATCGAGAATTTTATAGTGCGTGTCTAGCTGATATTTTTCCATATTTTTTACAACTAAATTTACTACTTTTTCTGAAGTTTTTACTTTCTCATAACCTTGAGAAAGCACACCATGAAACTGAGGTTGTCTTACAGCTGATGTTAATTCTTTAATCGTCTGTGCATTCAGTCCTGCATGATTGATAAGTTCCCCTGTCATATCCATCAAGAAATTCATATTTACTTGATTGGTATAATCCACAAAGTAATCTTCATCCATATGAACTTTTTTAAGATAATCACGGTAAGCAGTCGCTCCCATTTTTTTCTTCATAAAATCTAGAAAAGGCAAGATGTTACGAACAGCTTCACCTCGGTGATGAGCATAGCGTTCAGGAATTTGATAACTTCCTTCACGAGGATTGTGTTTGAGTACAATATTTTGTCCATTATCAATGAATCCAAATTTACAGCTTAATTCGTGAATGCCCGTGGTTTGACAAAAATCGTACCACTGAAATAAATCAGGAATCAAAATCCCATGCTCTACTTTAGAAAGAGCACTTTGAGAAACGTTCATGACTTTAGCTACTTCTTGCTGAGTAAGCCCCATGCGTTTACGAGCAGAGCGAATAATTTGAGCGCAAACAGGACGTTCCGCTGATACTACTTTTTCTTGATTAACCACTGCTAAATTTTCCATAAAACCTTCCTTTAAAGTCACTTCAAAGGCAATGTCATTTATGCCTATCATTCTAAAATGAGACATCCTACTACCTAATGCAACAAATTAGAAGATCTCAAGGCCTTAACCCTGAATAATTTGTATTTTTTACACTATATTATGCCTATTTTTCTAAAAAATGACTCTTTTTGATACAAAAAAAGCCTCTTTTAGAAAAATTAAACTATGAAACTTAGAATAATTTTAATGGATAGCAGTATAAAAATAAAACCCATGATGCCCTCTAAATAGTGCTGAAAGCGACTTATTTTAAGCTCAAAAGAAGGGATGGAGAAAAGAAAGGCGACGCTAGCAAACCACAAGAAGGTTACGACAATAATACTCATTGCTGCTAAAAATTTTAAGGAAAAAGGCATCTGTGGTTTAAAAAATTGAGAAAAAATACTAATAAAAAAAAAGGTAGCCTGCGGATTAAAAATATTAGTAAAAAATCCTGCTTTAAAAAATTTTCTTTTAGAATAGAATTGATTGATATGTTCTTTTTTTTCATCATTTTTTTTTGTAAAAAAATTTTTTAAAGCCGAAAACCCTACATAAGCTAAATAAAAGGCTCCCAAAAATTTTAAAATCTTAAAAGAAGTGGGATAGCGAATCAGAAAAAAAGAAAGACCTAAAACAATATAACTAATATGAATTAAAACCCCACAAGCGATACCAAGTGCCGTTAAAAATCCACCTTTGCGCTTTCCCTGAAAAGTATTTTTTACGACTATGGCAAAATCTGCTCCTGGAGTCATAACTGCCATAAGATGAATCGCCAAAAGACTTAAATAACTTTGAAAGTAAGACATTATTTAAAAACCTGATCTAAAATTTTTTCATCTACTATTTCAGGAATTGTAATCTTTAATTTAGATTCTCTCTGCATAGCTTTTTTAACTGTAAAAAGAGCTTCAGGACTACGCCCCCACGCACGCCGTGCGATTCCATTATTCACATCCCAAAAAAGCATGGATTTTATTTTCTCTTCGCACTCTTTAGTCCCTTCTAGCACCATTCCAAAACCGCCATTAATGACTTCACCCCACCCCACTCCACCTCCGTTGTGTAATGACACCCAAGTAGCCCCGCGAAAAGCGTCTCCTACAAAATTTTGTACGGCCATATCAGCGGTAAATTGCGAACCATCATAAATGTTGGATGTTTCTCTGTAAGGAGAATCTGTACCTGAAACATCATGATGATCACGGCCTAAAACAATAGGATGAGAAATTTTTCCTTGAGCGATCGCTTCATTAAAGGCTTTAGCAATTTCAATGCGAGCTGTGGCATCAGCATAAAGGATACGTGCTTGTGATCCCACTACTAAATTATTTTTTTCCGCTTGTTCAATCCATAATAAATTGTCTTGTAACTGCTGAGAAATTTCTGCAGGCGCCTCTTGCAAAAGTTTTTTTAAAACTTGTGCCGCTATCTCATCCGTTATTTTTAAATCTTTAGAATCAGAGGAAGTGCAAACCCAACGAAAAGGACCAAAGCCGTAATCAAAACAAAAAGGACCCATAATATCTTGCACATAAGAGTTGTATTTAAAAGTACCATCCTCTTTTGAAATATCTGCACCTGCTCTGGAAGCTTCTAATAAGAATGCATTTCCATAATCAAAAAAATACATTCCTTTCTTACTTAAAATATTAATAGCGTCCACGTGTCGCTTGAGAGTTTTTTGTACTTCTTGTTTAAACTGTTCGGGATTTTCTTGGATAAGTTTTTGAGAATCTTCCAAACTTAAATCAGCTGGATAATAACCTCCTGACCAAGGATTATGCAGTGAGGTTTGATCGGAACCCATCTCTACTAAAATATTTTCAGCAATAAATTTTTCCCACAAATCGACAATATTTCCTTGATAAGCTAAGGACACTTTTTCATTTTTTTCTTTGGCTTTTTTAATCCTCGCCATAAGTAAATTAAGATCGGTATAAACTTCATCCACCCATCCTTGAGCATGACGTTTTTCCACAACTTTAGGATTAATTTCTGCTATCACACCGATAGCTCCTGCAATCACGGCGGCTTTGGCTTGCGCTCCTGACATTCCTCCTAGCCCTGAGGATACAAACAGCTTTCCTGCAAGATCAGTCTTGCCTTCAGAAATTTTTCTGCCAGCACCCAAAATAGTAATAGTCGTTCCATGCACAATGCCTTGTGGGCCAATATACATAAAAGATCCCGCTGTCATTTGTCCGTATTGAGTCACTCCTAAGGCATTAAATTTTTCAAGATCATCAGGTTTTGAATAATTAGGAATCATCATACCATTAGTCACCACAACTCTAGGAGCTTTTGTGTGTGATGGAAAAAGACCTAAGGGATGACCTGAAGATAATACTAAAGTTTGCTCTTCCGTCATGGTGGCCAAATACTGCATGGTAAGTAAATACTGTGCCCAATTTTGAAAAACAGAACCATTTCCCCCATACGTAATCAGCTCATGTGGGTGCTGAGCAATCGCATTATCCAAATTATTGGAAAGCATCAGCATGATAGCTCCTGCTTCTTTACACTGATAAGGAAAATCACTTAAAGGTCTTGCATAGATTTCGTAATCAGGACGAAAACGATACATATAAATACGACCTAAAGTATTTAGTTCTTGTAAAAATTCTGGCAACAACTTTTCATGCCACTCTTTAGGAAAATAGCGAAGAGCATTTTTAAGAGCTAATTTTTTTTCTTCTGAATTTAATATTTGCTTGCGAATAGGCGCATGATTAATTTTTTCGTCATAGAGTTTAGGTTCTGGTAATTCTTTGGGGATCCCTTGTATGATTATCTCTTTAAATGTTTTCTTCATGAAGCTGTTTATACAATGTTCAGTAAGAAATCTGAAGTTTTTTAGCGAGTTTTGAAAGATTTTTATCTAATGTCCAAAGATAGGCCTGAGACAGGCTTGCGGATGTTAAAAGATGAATATCGATAAAGCCGATACCCTGAGCATAGAAAGAATGCTCTTCTAAAAAAAATAGCACTTCTTGATGCTGAGCTAAAATACTTTTAGGTAAATAGGATAGATCAGAAAGAGTTTTGCTTCTTTGAGGCAAAAGACCACATGCCAGTTCACCTATCACAAAAGGATGTAGCAACACATGATTTTGTTGCAAGAGATGATTAAGTTCAGAATTGGTTTTTTTAAAGTGATTAATCCAAATAGAGGTATCTACCAATATCATGTTTTAGAACGCCTACGAGGTGGAGCCTTAGCTTTCTTAAAAGTTCCTCCTAAAGCCATCAGACGTTTTCTTGCTTCTTGAGCAATGAGAGCTTCTAAAGCCGCGTGAACCAAAGCTGTTTTTTCTTTGATATTAGTCATGTCTTTTGCCTTTTGTATTAGGTCTTCTCGTAAATCAAGTGTTGTCCTCATGCATAATATTATGCACTAATTATGCATAACAGACTATCAAAAAAAATAACCGATTTTATGAAAATTGAGAACAGTTAAAGAAGTATCACCTGAAAAAAATTCATCTATGAAAAAAACCTTTAAGAACAAATACTTAACGTATAGTAGGCAAGCTTAGCCGCAAGCCTTGCAGTTTTTTCTCCTTCATCATAGGGAGGAGAAAGCTCGTAGATGCCTAAAGATTTAAGATTTTTTAACTTTTTTAAGTTAAGAATAAGGTTAGGGTGAAGTCCAAAACTGGCAGGAGCACTTACGCCTGGTGCATGATTTGCCGAAAAACCATCTAGATCAATATTGAAATGCCAAGGATGGGTCGAAATTTTTTTAACTAAATGAAGAAAATATTTTTTCTGCTCTTCATCAGTTGTCATCTCTTCTAAAAAATAGGTATCAATTTTATTTTTTTTTATAAAATCCAAAAGAACTTGTGAGTTACTCATCTTTTGTAAACCAAAAGGATGGTACTGATTTCCTTTAAAATTTAACTTTGAGGATTTAATAAGGCGATAAAAAGGAGTTCCACTGGTAATAACATTATTTTTTTCTAAAGCTCTAACGTCAGCATGAGCATCAATATTTAAGACATGATGTGTTTTTTTATCAGATAAAATAGCTCCTGCTATTTCACTGTAGGCAATATCATGTCCTCCACCTACTATCAGAACTTTTAACCCTAACTCATAGATCGTTTTTGTTACTTCTGTTAATTGATCCAAACTTTTTTCTAAATCCTTATGTAAAATAAAATTACCTAAATCAAGAATGGAATTTTTAGCAGGAGCTACGCTAGCGATAGGATGATAATAAAAAAATTTGCGAAAAGAATCGGGCCCCTGACTTGCCCCTGCCCTTCCATGATTATTTCTCACACCTCTATCATCAGGAACACCTATTAAAACCCAATTAGTCTTTTGATCCAATTTATTTGTAAGACAATGGTTTGCTAAATTAGGACGCAATGATTTTTTAAAAGAAGATAAATCTGTAGGATTAAAAAAGGATTGTATTTTTTTAAGCATAAAAAAGCCCACTAGTAGAGATCAAATGGATTGAGCATAACTAGTGGGCCAAATGTTTGTCAAAAAATTATTGCAGAACACCATCTGTACTATACTTAGCAACATAGAGA
>JAGOVR010000053.1 GCA_018060635.1 Bacteriovoracaceae bacterium | reverse complement strand
TTTCTAGAATGGGGAAAAGCTTTAAATGGTGTAAGTATGGTCATAAAAACTCCCTTGCAAAAAGTGCTTAAGCATAGGGGAAAAAGTACAAAAAATCACTAAAAACACGTAGAATAACCTCATGAAAACTTATGATCTGCATGGAAAAACGCTAGAAGAGGCCCTGATCTTTGTAGAATATATTATTGGACAAATAAGATTAAGTGGTAAAAGCCAAACGATAAAAGTTATTACAGGGCGAGGAATTATCAGAGAAAAACTCACTGGATATCTTGAGAGTCAAAATATCCAGTGGGAATTCGAATGGGGCAATGATGCCACATTCATTATCGAAATCGATTAATTATTCAGTAACTGGAGCCGCTTCGGGAGCTGAAACTTCTGCAGGTCTTTCCTCTTTACTTTCTTTGTTGCAATCTCCACATTCTTTGGAGCTTTTTTGGCTACAACAAGATTTTTTACTCTTGCATCCCATCATATGATGGCCACAACAAAAAGCACAAACAGTGGCAACAACTAAAAGCGCATGAAAAAACTTAATAGGCTTCAAACTAGAAACCGTCGTGACAACTTTATTCCATGTGAAAAAAAGTAGCACAGATGTTCCTGCTAACCATAGAATCCACATAAGTGATTTCATCATACAACAAGATCCCATAAAAACTCCTTTGAGAAAGTAATACGTTTATTATGTCACATTCCCTTTGGCTTTGGGAGCACCTCTATTATAAAAAGAATTACTTTTTCCAGCTGGCTTGCGTGAACCAAAGCCTCCTCCGCCACCAGATTTTCTTCCATATCCACCACCAGAACGCCCAGATTTTCCTGAACCTCCACGTGAACCATAAGAAGAGGAAGAAGTTGAAACTCCTCCATGCATTTCTGGATTTTTAGGATAACAAAGCTTGATAATTTGTCTCCACTGATCTTTTTCTTCAGGAGCTAAGAAAGAGATCGCCTCTCCTTCCGCACCCGCACGAGCCGTTCTTCCAATACGGTGAATATAATCTTCAGCTGTTTGGGGAAGATCGTAATTAATAACGTGGGCAATATGCGGAACATCTAGTCCTCTTGCCGCAATATCAGTCGCTACGAGAATACGATTTTTTCCTTTTCTAAAGTCTCTCAATGCCGCATCTCTTTGCGCCTGAGATCTTCCACCGTGAATACAAGAAACACTAAGACCGTAATCTTTTAAATAATCTGCCACACGGTCAGTGCGAATTTTTGTTCTAGCAAAAATAAGAACGGAACCTGTGCGTGCATTAATATGCTCTAATAGTTGATTGTTCTTTTCAGAATGTAACATGGGGATCACTTCAGTCTTTATTAGAGGGGCAGGCTGCGTTCCTTTACCCATACTAATTTTTTTAGGGTCTTTTAAATATTTCTTCGCTAACTTTTCAATGTCACTAGGAAAGGTAGCTGAGAATAAAAGAGTCTGACGATTCTCAGGAAGAAATTCGAGAATTTCTTCCAATTGTGGAGCAAACCCCATATCAAGCATTCTATCAGCTTCATCTAGCACCAGCATACTCACTTGATCTAAATGAATACTCCCTCGGCGTAAATGATCCATAAGTCGCCCAGGTGTTGCGACGACAACACGTGGACCACGAGAGATAGCTCGTAGTTGCATAGTCATACTAGAACCACCAATAAGGACAGCAGGAATAAAGCGAGCTTTTTTTCCTGCAAGTTGTGTGATGACTTCTGCTACTTGAGTTGCAAGTTCGCGTGTAGGGACTAAAATAAGTCCCAAACGTTTTTCATCTTCAAAGAGACTTGCAATCAAGGGAATTCCAAAAGCTCCCGTTTTTCCTGTTCCCGTTTGTGCTTCTCCCATGATGTCATGGCCTAAAAGAATTTGAGGGATGGACTGTTCTTGAATGGGTGTGGGTGTTTGGAACTTCATCGCTTCTAACGATTTTTTAAGTTCCGCGGGTAAATTCATTTCACTAAAAGACATAGTTGGCACTGATGCCACAGATAATTCTGACATAACTCTTCTCCTTTGAAGGGTGTGTAGCCGCTCGAGAGAATGAAGAGAATGAGATGAGCAAGATTCAAGATCTCAAAAAACTCTAAAACGACAGCAATTGTTTAATCTCGCTTAGCGTTTTAAAATAAATTGAAAAAGCAAGATTTTGTTAGTTATAACAGAAGCAGTGCAGAAAAGATACTTTTTAAAAATCCATACAATATTAACTAGTTATAATATCAAAGTTATGACTGTATTTAAGAGAAAATCCATTTGAATTTTTTACATATTGTATCATTTTTTGTGTCATGTTAAAAAGTTCAAACAAAAACGGAGAACTCCAAAATGAAAATTCTATTCTTTATACTTAGTGCCTTTCTTTCTTTTAATTTACTTGCTGCTTTAGGAACAAAGAAAGTTTCCTTCGACGAGATATGCACTATTCCTGTTGAAGATTTTGATGGTGACCTAAGAGGATTCGTTGAAAGTTGTAATAATAAATACCCTAAAAATGAGGTTTTTAGTAAGGCAAATCGTGAGATCATTAAGCAAGTAACCTGTAAATACGATAGAAAAAAACACGTTGAGATTCTTCTTGATGGAATGCATAGCTTCACCCGACTCTTCGTTCCAGAGGAAAATCTACAACGAATAGCTGAGCTAACCAGCAGGGCACATGTTTGTTATGACATTGTTCCAGTTGTTATAGTTCGTTGTAAGGGCATAAAAAGCGTGCTCTATTGAAGCTTAGAACTATCTTCAAGATGCAAGTTTTAGGATGTCTTCTTTCTTAACGTAGTAATCTTTCCTAAAAGATAATCTACTCCTAGACGATAATTAATTTTCATTTTTTCACTTTAAAGTTATTCATTACCGTTAACACTTCGAAAAAACCAGATTTAGGCTACCGTTTTTAAAAAGCTTTCAATGGCCTCACGAATTAACTTTTGATAATTCATTCCACGCTGTCTAGCTGCTGCTTGCACAGCTTCCAGTAAATTATTAGAAACTCGGAGTGTAATACTTTTGTCTTTTGGACTAAACTCAAAAGACATGGGCTTAAAATTTTCAGAAGAAATGTACTTAGTTAAGTCTTTTTTTAAAATAGACTTAGCACTTCGATCATTTTTCATTATGGGTAAACGCTTCTTCATATTTTTTTATCTCCTTTTCATGCATATATCGTGCACTAATTGGTCGTATTTTTTTAATACCTGACTGCTCCCTGAGGGTAAATGCAACGATCATCGGTCTTCCATTGCCATCCATTCCAATGGCCAAGAATCGATCCTCAGTTTTGGAGTGAACAGGGTCTTGTGCAACAAAGACATTTCTATGGAAAAAGAGTTCAATAATCTCACGAGATAATCCGTGTTTAAATTCGTTCTTAAAAAGATTTCCAGAATCCCAATCAAAACCGCTTACCTTTATTGATTCCATATTACTCCATGTATGTACATTTGTCAATCATTTTTCTGAGGAAGCTCTTTTCATAGAGCGATACATGAGGAATAATAGGCTTGCGCCACAATTAAGGAGAATCTTACTTATGTCCAAATACTTGTTTTTTTCATTTCTGTTAGTTTTGTCTCAAGCCTATTCACACGATAAAGAGACGCTTATACCCATGATCTCCGTCCAAGGGACTTGCATCAAACAAATTGTTCCTGATCGTGGACGAGTCAGTCTCACCGTGAGGGAATTAAGCAAGACTCCGGCGGAAGGACAAAATCGCGCCAATGAAAAATATGAGAAATTGCGTCAGGATATAAAAAAATTGAATTTGAAAGATCTGGAGCTGGAAACTTCCCAATTCAATGTTTTTGAAAGAAAGGAATGGGAAAAAGATAAAATGATTTCCAAAGGATTTGAAACTTCTATGGGACTTACCATCACCACTAGTGAAGTCGATCGTTTGGGAGAGGTCCTAGGGTTGGGCAGTAAATATCAGGTGGAATCTCAAGGAGGATTGGAGTCTTTTGTTTCCAGCTCCCGTCGCCAGACAGAAGAACGCAATTGTTTGGAAGTGGCCATGCAAGACGCTAAGGATAAGGCCAAGGTCATGAGTGAAACACTTAAAGTAAAAGTAGGTAAACCGCTTCTGATAAGCGAAAACTTCGGTCAAAGTCCTATGCCACAACCCAGAGTTATGATGATGCGAAAAACTATGGCGCAGGATAGTGCTGAGGCTCAAAATGTCCCGCAAATAGAAGTGGGACGTCAGGAAATTCAGAGACACATTCATGTTGATTTTGCCCTTGAATGATATAGTAAAAAATTATGATGTTATAATTTTAGGCGCGGGAGCCGCGGGGCTTTTTTGCGCCTCTCTTTTGAATGATAAAAAAACATTGGTCTTAGAACATAATTCAGGTCCCGGAAAAAAAATCCTTATTTCCGGAGGTGGGCGCTGTAATTTTACTAATAAGGAAGTAAAGTTTAATGATTTCACCTCTCAAAACTTACATTTCTTTAAATCAGCCTTAACCCGTTTCCCCCCAGAAAATTTTGTGGAATTGGTAAAGAAATATCAAATCCCCTATTACGAAAAAAAACTAGGGCAGCTTTTCTGTAAAAACTCCGCCCATGATATTTTGCAAATGCTTATGAGTGAATGTACAAAGGCCCAGTTTGTTTTTCACGCCAAGAATATTTCTGTGCAATGGAAAGAGGATAAATTCTGGATTGAGTCCTCTCAAGGTGATTTTACTTGTGAAAAATTAGTAGTGGCCACAGGAGGTCTCTCTCTTCCGCTCTTAGGGGCCTCCGATTTGGGACATAAAATTGCTAAACAATTTGGACACAAAATTATTCCCGCAAGTCCTGCTCTTGTTCCTTTTTTAACAAACGCTTTTCCTGATTTAGCAGGTATTTCCACCGTAGCACAAATAAGTACCGGTGATTTTACAGTGACTGAAGACATCCTTATCACTCACAAAGGACTCAGTGGTCCTGCCATTTTGAAAGCGTCTCTTTATTGGGAACATTCCACTCCTGTGATCATAAATTGGCTCCCCACTTTAACTAAAGCGCCTGCCAATATGAATGTTATTAAAGAGCTTCTCCCTAAAAGACTTTTTGATTTCTTTCATGAAAAATATGGCGAGCACTTGTACGAAAAATTAACTCATTTTTCTCTTCTCCCTTCTGGCACTGAAGGTTTTCGTAAAGCTGAAGTCACTAAAGGTGGCGTGGATACTGCCCATGTTTCTTCCAAAACAATGGAGAGTAAGTTACGCTCGGGACTTTTTTTCATAGGGGAAGTGATAGACGTCACAGGACAATTAGGCGGCTACAATTTTCAGTGGGCCTGGGCCTCCGCTCATGCCGCCGCTGAAGTTTTAAGAACTATTTCTTTTTAGGATTATTAATCATCTCTTGATAACGTTTAATTTCTTCTGGATCGAGTGTCTTAGGATCAATCACTTTATAGGAATTAACCGACTTCTTAAATTCGGAACATTCATGGATGGCCCCATCCCCTTCCACAGGAACGTTTTTGCGACCTTCTTTCATCCAAATAATTTCCTTATTGCAATACCGACATTTGGCCATATTAAGCTGTTCTTTTGATAAGGTGATATCCGAATTGTGTTTGTACAGGATTAGAAATTTCTCCCACTTTTAAAGTAAAACTGGCCTCTTCAAAAGCCTTAACCATTTTACCTTTTCCAAACTCACCTAAACTTCCACCATTTTTACCCGATGGGCAGGTTGAAAATTCTTTAGCTAACGTTGCAAAATCTTCCCCAGCATTAATTTTCTTAAGTAGATCCTGAGCTTCAAATTCATTTTTTACTAAAATGTGCTGAGCTGAAACTTTTTCTGTCATAACTATGTCCTTTTTAGTGTTTTTTTTATAATGTCTTACTACCCTGAGTCGCATCTTATGGCAAGCTTCTCAAAACTATTAGGATTCTTATCATGTCTATTTTGTGCAGTTTAAAAAATATCCATCTGACCTTGGGACTTAAAACTATTTTTAAGAATGCTGAACTTACTATTGAACAAGGTGATCACTTAGGACTTATTGGTCTTAATGGACAAGGGAAAAGTACTCTCTTTCAAATTCTTATGGGGAAAGTAACTCCCGACATTTCTAAACCTCATTTCCTTTACAGTAAACGAAAAGATCCTTTTGACATTTTCTTAGTCCCGCAAGAACTTCCTACCGCAGGGTATGAGGATATAACTATTCAAAATTATTTTTTAGTTTTTTATCCCAAACTTTTAGAAACTTTTTTGCGTTTTGAAAAAGTATCACATCAAATATCAGAAGTTCCTGATCCTACTGATCTTCTGATGGAACAAGAGAAACTTCTTCATACCTTGGAAGAACTAGGTGCGTGGGAATTGCAGAATAAATATATCAACTACCTCGAACAATTTAAACTTTATGATCATGACAGAAAAATAAAAAATTTAAGTGGTGGTGAAAAAAGAAAAATGGCCCTAAGTATTGGACTTAGTACCCCTGCCGAACTTATTTTGTGGGATGAGCCCACTAATCATTTAGATACCGCCACTATTGAACTTTTTGAAGAAGAACTCATGAACTTCACTAAAACGTTCATTATGATTAGTCATGATCGCTATCTCCTTAACAATACCACTGATAAAATTCTGCATATTAAACAAGGTGAAATTAAAACTTTTCAAGGAACCTATCTGGATTACTTGGAATACCTTGAAGTAAAAGAAAAAGAATTACAAAAAGATTTGGATCGCCTAGGAAACAAACATCGCAGAGAACTTGCTTGGATGCGCCAAGGGATTAAGGCCCGTGGAACTCGTTCTAAAAAAAGAGTGGAAACATTTCATAACTTAGGTTCAGAAATAGCAAAACTTAAATCTTCTCAAAGCAAAGATATTGATTTCAATCTTTCTCATAGTGGACGCAGAACAAAAATGCTCTCACAAATTGAAGACGGCTTCTTTTCTTATGCAGGCAAGCCTTTACTAGAAAACGTGAACATTATTCTTGCTAAGGGAGACAAGATATCTCTTATGGGAAGTAATGGAGCAGGAAAAACCACTCTTATAAAAATCCTGCAAGAAAAATTAAAACTTACCTCTGGATTTCAAAAGAATGCGGAAGATTTAAAAATTGTAGTGTTTGATCAAAATAGAGCAAGCCTTGATGATAACAAAACACTCTTAAATACTATTAGCCAAGGAGAAAGCTTTATCACTCTCAAAGATGGTAGAAGTAAGCACGTACGAGCTTACCTTGGAGATTTTCTTTTTCAAGATTTTCAATTTGAGCAACCTGTTTCTACTTTATCAGGTGGAGAAAAGAATCGACTGCAATTAGCTCTTTTCATGAAACAATCAGCCGACGTTTGGGTTTTCGATGAACCTACCAACGATTTAGACATTGAGACTATTGAAATATTAGAACAAGAATTAAAGAGCTATGAATCTGCCGTTATTGTTATTAGTCACGACCGTGCATTCTTAGACAATACTTGTAAAAAAACTTGGCTTATTCATGACAAGAAATTAGAAATTTTCACAGGAGGTTATAGTCAAGTCGCCCCTTACTTAGAACTTTTAAATCAGCAAAAAGAAGAGATTCCTGTTATCTCCACACCTGCCCCTGTTCAAAACAACAAAAACAAAAATAAACTCTTAAAAATAGAAGAGAAAATTGCAGAACTTGAATCAAAGAAAAACATAACAGAAGATTCCTTGGCCAACTTTAATTTTTCCACCAATTCAGTAGAAGTTAAAAAAGAATACGACGCACTCACCTTACAAAAAAAGACTCAAGAAGAAAACTTACAAAAACTCTATCAAGAATGGGAAAAACTCTCTCACTCATGAATTTAAAAGACTACTTACAAAAAAAAGAGAATGATTGCAAAAAAAGGGAAGAAGAATTTTCCACTTATCGTGCATCTTGCTTAAGCTGCTTCAGACCTGAAAAAAGTTGTTTTTGTAAAACACTTAAGCCTTTTGCTACTGAAACTTACTTTTGTATCCTGATGCACCCTAAAGAAGCGAAAAAAGAACCTTTAGGTACTGGCCATCTTTCTCATGTGTGCCTTAAAAATTCTCGTATTATTGTAGATGAAACTTTTGATCAAAACCTTGAAGTTCAAAAAATCTTAAACTCTCCTGATTATTTTTGTATGTTGCTCTACCCAGGGGATCATGCACATAACATTACTGATCACAATTTTACTTCCCCTCTTCCTTCTCACAAAAAAAGACTTATTTTTGTCATCGACGGAACTTGGTCATGTGCAAAAAGTATGATGCGAGAAAGTAAAACTCTGCATAACCTGCCTCGTATAAGCTTTAACACTTCTCAAACATCGCAATTTAAAATAAAACAACAACCCGCCGCTTTTTGTCTTTCCACTATTGAATCTTTTTATTATTTGTTGGATGGTCTTAAAAAATGGGGGCATGAAAACATAACTCATGAACATCAAGTTCTCTTAGAAGCACTAGACAAGTTAGTCGACTATCAATTCAAATGCGCTCGTGATCCTAACAAAAAAAGTTATCGTCGAGGTTGTTATAAAGAGCCCAGTGAAAGGAAAGCTAGTAAAAAATGGAAAAATCGGCATGTGGCATTTGATGAAAAAAACTATACCCACTTAAAAAGAACTAACCATTCTTTCTAATACATTTTTGTTCTAATATTATTTTGCGTTTTTTATACAGCATCCCCACCGCTTTCTTAAAGGCCTGTTTACTAATACCTAAAACTTTTTGAATTTCTAAAGGTGTACTCTTGTCATGCAAAGACAAAGTTCCATCAGAACTTTTGAGTAGAGCCTCCCAAATAATCTCTGAAGCGTCTTTAAGTTTTCGCATACCTGTGGTCTGTAAACTGACATCAATCAAATTGTCAGGTCTTACTTCTTTAATAAAAGCATCTAGCTCTTGCCCTAACTTAATAGCTGTAAAAATTTCGTTATGATAAATCATACCGAGGTGTTTTTTATCAATAAGAACTTTAAAGCCTAATGGTGTTTTTTCAAAAGGAATAATTTTTACCTTTTGTTTCTCTTCTAAGCGAATGGGATTTTTCTCTGTGACTCGGCCTAATTTAGAAGTCGCAAAAACTCGGCCAGTATCCACCTCTACATCAATGTAAACTAAGGCCCAGTCCCCTTCGTAAATTTTTTGTTTCTGTTCATTCGCAGGAATAAGTAAATCTTTACTAATTCCCCATTTAAGGAATGCTCCAAAATCTGTGACTGAACCCACTTTTAAATAAGCAAAATCTCCCGCCTCCGCTATGGGAATTTCAGGAGTGGCCATCAGCCCTGTTTGATTATCTGTATAAATAAAAACCTTAACATCTTGATTCAGTTTAAGCTCTTTTGGAGCAATAC
>JAGOVR010000001.1 GCA_018060635.1 Bacteriovoracaceae bacterium | reverse complement strand
AGATACAGGGGGATTTTATCCTGAGAAGTTAATTGAAACAAAAAGTAAAAATAAAAAAGAAAATCTTGATAACGATGCTCCTCCTCTTAATATGACGGATCTTTTTAATGTGATGACAACACAAGGCAAGTTAGCGGTACAAGAATCAGATCTCGTTTTACTTGTGATGGATATTAGAGAAGGACTTTCTCCTTTTGATGAGCAAATTGTAAAATTTTTAAGGCAAGAAAAAAAAGATTTTAGAATTCTTCTTAATAAAAGCGATACAGAGTCGCAGGAAAGTTTGGACAGTGATTTTTTTAAATTAGGTTTTTCCGAAGATCTTTTTTTTAAAATATCAGCGGCACACGGCAGGGGAGTTGGAGAGTTAAGAAGAGAATTACAGCGCTTTATTTTAGATTTTCAGCAAAAAAATAAAGAGTCTCAAGAATCTAAAGTCCAGCATATTCCTGTTTTACCACAGCATGAAGTTTTAGGAACTTTCGCTATTTTAGGGGCCCCGAACGTAGGAAAATCTACTTTCCTTAATTGGCTTTTAGGCAGTGAAAGATCCCTTGTAAGTCCCATGGCGGGAACCACAGTCGATCCTGTCACAGGATATGTTACCTTTGAGATTGGGGATCCTAAACTTAAAGGAACTTATAGCTTACGTCTTATTGATACTGCAGGAATTCGTAAGAAAAGTGTGGTGACAGATGAGCTAGAATTACAATCAGTTTATCGCGCCCTTAAAACCATGGAAGAAGCCGATATTATTCTTTATCTAGCAGATGCTACCAAGGGTATGACTCATCAGGATCGTAGGCTTTGTGAAATGATTTTGGAAAAAGGAAGATCGGTTATTATTATTTTTAATAAGACAGATTTGATGTCTGAAACACTTCGCGATAGTAAAAAGAAAAAAGAGTGGCTCCTGGATTTAAAAGAGCAAATTCCATGGGATTTTTGTAAGCCTATTCTCTTGTCAGCTAAGCACAAACAAGGGCTGAAAGAATTGCAAAATTCTATTGTAAAAACGCTTCTTTCTCGCAAGGTGAATATTGGAACTTCGCAAATGAATATGGCACTCACAGAAATTGTGGAAAAACATCCACTCACCTTTAAAGGGCAAACGCAGTTTAAAGTGAAGTATGCCTCTATGATTAGAAGTGCTCCTCCCACTATTCTTCTTTTTACCAACAGATCTAAAGATATTCCTGAGCATTACAGGCGTTATCTTCTGAATGGTTTACGTAGCTTTTTTGATTTAGAAAATACTCCTATCCATCTTATTTTTAGAACTAACAGTGATAAAGATAAGGATAAAGAAAAGACTAAGCCTAAAAGAAAGATTAAGTAGTTTTGCCTCAGTTACCAGCTTAAGTTATAAGTCACCATAGTAGACCAAGCATTTCCGTTAAGATTATCGTACCCATTGGTGCTATTAGGGTCTCCTGGAATTTGGCGGTAATTTTGTGTGTCTTTATCGAAAAAATTAACCATATGATAGAGCATTTCTACTCCAATATAAGATTCCTTAATCTCAATAGGAAATTCTAGTCCGAGTCCCACACCAAGTCCAAGCCCCCCTCCTTTCTCAGGAGCTAACGTATCGTTGCGGTCAGTAAATTTATTAACTTGGTACCAATATTCAAGACGAGTGGTGAGGTAAGGGTTAGCAAAAGTAATAGCAGTTCCAAGATCGGCGGTATCAATATAATAACGGAAACCAAAAAAGGTTCGCAACATACTAACAGAAACGTTTCCTAAAACTTCCGTGTTATGAGCATTGACTAAAGTATCAATATTAAAATGATGCTTAGAGTAGGCAAGTCCTAAGACAATGGCCCGTTGAAAATCCATAAAATAAACCAGCGACATCGTATAGGAAGGCAGGTCATTTTTATAAGCAATTCCTCGATTTCCTGTGAAAGTAGTAAAACCCAATCCAATATTAAAAGAATAAAAGCGGCCATATTTATAGTAACGCTCATCTTCTGTCACTTTGGAAGAATCAATATCTTCATTAAAATCTGAAAAAACGTCACCTAAAGAGGCATCGGTATCAAGGTCTTCAGGTAAAGAGGAAGATTGGGCCAGTATAGGGAGAGAGAAAAACATCCAAAGTAGGCACAAAATATAATAATTTAGCTTTTTCAAAAAAGTCCTCATATAAAAATTAAGTTATTCATTTTTATGATACAGAACCATTATACAGATCTAGGGAGAGAAGAAAAGTTTTGCTTGCATTTTACTGTCTTTGACAAGTCCTATGTAAAAAATTAAAATTCTGATCTAAAGAAAAAACTGAGCGATGCATTATTAAAGAGAGGCGAGGGAAAATAAATGGAACAACAATCACAAGAACAATTAGAACAAAGTTTAGAAAAAACAACACTAGGGCATTTTTTTAATAAATATTCCAAGCTTATCCTGAAAGTAGGCATAGGCTTGCTGGTGGGAAGTTTTGTGTTTACGGGATGGTATATATATCAGCAAAGGCAAAATGAGAAATCTTGGGAAAATAGTTATGATTTTGTGCAAACGACACTCAACGATTATAAAGAAAAAAAAATAGATGAAGATACTTTAAAAAAACAGTGGGAAGATTTTGTTCAAAAAAACAAAAACTCTTCGACTGTTTTATTTACCTCACTAGAGGCGATAAAGACTTTTCAGATGGAAGGAAAATCATCTCTTTCCCTATATTTTTTGCAGATGGTGCCTAAACCTCAAAAAGGGGAGCTTCACTTCCTTTGGAGTGTTAATCTTGCGGCTTTGTATGAAGATGCTGGAGAGTGGCAGAAGTCTTTGGAAAGTTTAAGTACGCTTAAAGGAAAGGAATCTCCTTTAATGGATAAGGTTTTTTTAGATAAGGGACGGATGTATCAAAAGCTGGGGAAAATAGCAGAAGCTAAAAAAGAATATGAACAGGTTATTGCCAGTTACCCTAGTAGTGAATTTGCTAAAGTCGCTCGCCTTTTTTTAGATGATCTGCCATGAGTTTTATTTCTTTTTTCTTATGCTGTTTTCTTTTTTTCTCCTGTGCTTTTACGCCATTAGAGAGAGCCTCATCTTCTCTTAAGGTAAAATGGAGTAAAAATTTTGAGCCTGCTTTTAGTAGTGGGAATCGTGGCATTGGAATGGCGGAACCTTTTATTTTTCAAAATATTTTATATCTTGCAACTCCGCAAAAAGTTTTTACAGCACAAGACGTGAAGACAGGGCGTATATTGTGGCAAGTTCAAGAAGATTATCCTGTGACAGCTGGGGCTACTATTTGGGAGGACAAAGTTCTCTATGTGAATCAAAAAGGAGAGCTCATTATTCGTAATGCTTTGAGTGGAAAGCTAGAGCAAACTATTGAGTTAGGTGGGTCGGCCCAAGAGGCAGGAACTCTTTGGGATGGAAGGCTTTTTATTCATTTAAAAAATCATAGTGTTGTTTCTGTTGATCTTAAGGCTTTAAAAATTTTATGGGTTTATAAAAAATCTATTTCCTACATAACAACGTTACATAAAATTTCTCACCCAACTATTTATCAAGATAAAGTTTTAGTGGGGTTTGCGGATGGAAGTCTCGTGGCATTGAAATTAGAAACAGGTGATCTTTTATGGGAGCAAAAACTAACCTTGGCCACTAAGTTTATAGATGTAGATACCACTCCTGTGTTATTAGGGGATATTTTATTTGCTTGTAGTGCCGCTGATATGTTGACGGCTATTAATCCTCAGACAGGAGAGATTATTCAAAAATTTAATTACTCTCTTTACCGTGCTCCTTTGGTGTATGCAGGAGATCTCTTCTTAGGAACGATGGATGGTAAAATTATTCAAATAACTCCTCAAGGGACAGAAAAATTAAAAGTGCAGATGACCACTAAGGCCATTACGGGAATGAAAATATGGAAAGATAAGCTAGTTGTGACGAGTGCGGATGGGGTTTTGCGTATTCTTCATCCTCAAACATTAAAAGAAGAAAAACACTTTTTTTATGGAGGAAAGGACTCCGTGGTTTACACTGACTTCGCTTTAGAAGAGGATCTCTTGGCCATTTATACCAATCGTCACCATCTCTATGTTTTAAATCCTTTTTGATAAATAATTTCAAATTCTTGCTTGCTTACAGGTTGAACGGAAAGGCGTTGTCCTTTTTGTAACAGTTTCATCTCTTTAAGTTCAGGGATTGTTTTAAGTTCTTTAAGAGTTAAAAAATGGTGAAAGTCTTTTTTCCACTTTATATCCACACTATACCAAGTTGAATCTGTTTTTTCGGGATAACCTTCTTTGATAACTTCAGCCACTCCTGCAATCCCAATGGCATCACAATTAGAGTGATAAAAAAGAACCAGATCACCTTTTTTAAGGTCATCTCTCAAAAAATTTCTGGCCTGATAATTACGAACGCCGTCCCAACTGGTTTTTTGCTGAGGGGCCTTTTTAAGGTCTTCAAATGAAAAAACAGTAGGTTCTGACTTTACCAGCCAATAGTTCATGGCAATCCTTAGAAGAGTTAAAAATAAGCTCTAACTCATTGTAAGTATTCATATTATGAGAAGAGTAGGGTTTTTACTAGGGGGAATACCCGAGAAGAATTATTTTTATTTCATATAATAAACTAAAATTAACGATAAGTGGTTCATAAGGAGAAATTCTTATGGATTTATGGACTTGTGGTTTGGGGGTTAAAATGAAATGTCGACATACAGCTCTCTTTGTTTTCTTAAGTTTAACTTTAGTTAACTTATGGAGTTGTAAGGATATAAAAAACGGTAAAAAAGGAGCAGGGGCAGAAGCTTCCATGGGAGGTCTTGCTATCGGTGACCTTACGCAAGAAGGTGGGGTATTAAGTATTGATGATGGTTTGATTGCAGAACGTTTTTGTCGTTATCTAAATTTATCTAAAACAGCTCATGACAATAATAGTAACGTGAAAAAAAGTGATGGGAATTATACTTCTTATAGATCAGCTCTTTATGATTTTGAATTAAATTACAGATCTTGTTTAAGTGATAATGATATTGAAGAAAGCTTTGGTATGAATATTAGTAAAGAGGGTTTAAGTAATTTGAAATATACCAAAGTTGAAGGTGTGAGTAACCGTGCTATTTATGATGTGATGGATGCTAGTGATTCTAATATTGCAAATTTATGTGCGAGTGTAAGTGATTATGATGGAAGCTTTTACTTAGATAATTTTAGACCTTCCGCTTTTTCAGGAAAAACTTATTTTTATGATTTTGCTAAGGATGCTGATTGCGGGATAGGTGATGGAGGTCATTATCTTTGCGTGAATGTGAGTTTAGGAGCGAAGGAAGATGATTCCAACTATTATCGTATTATAGAAACATTACAAGTAGTGGTGCATTCTACAGATCAACGAATTCTTACGACTTATTCATGTATTGATCCTATCAGTGGAAACCCTATGTCAGGGCCTGCCTGTGTTGCTATTCGTGGTTTCACAACGACAATAGAGGCCACTGATATCGCTCCTGGCTTAGAAATGCGCGGGATTCCTGTCAGAATTAATCGAGAACGTGCTTGCTCTGCAAATGATGACAACGAGGTTGAAACGACCCTTATGGATGTTTTAGGTATTTATTAATTGTAGCCTTTCCTTTGTGGCAGGGGATTTAAGTCACAGTCCTACATAACACATTAAAATTTTGTTCTTTTTTTTAATTTTTAATTCTTTTTTATCATTATTGCTATAATCATCTACTCTTTTAATCCGATAAATATGGTAGGAGATAGTAATGAAATTTCAAATAATTAAACCAATTATCTTTATAGCATTTTTTTTAACAATGGCTTGCAAAGATATAAAAAATGACAAGAAAGGGGGAGGAGGGGGAAGTACTTCAATAGCTCCCGCTATCGGTGACCTTACGCAAGAAGGTGGGGTATTAAGTATTGATGATGGTTTGATTGCAGAACGTTTTTGTCGTTATCTTAATTTATCTAAAACAGCTCATGACAATAATAGTAACGTGAAAAAAAGTGATGGGAATTATACTTCTTATAGATCAGCTCTTTATGATTTTGAATTAAATTACAGATCTTGTTTAAGTGATAATGATATTGAAGAAAGCTTTGGTATGAATATTAGTAAAGAGGGATTAAGTAATTTGAAATATACCAAAGTTGAAGGTGTGAGTAATCGTGCTATTTATGACGTGATGGATGCTAGTGATCCTAATATTGCAAATTTATGTGCGAGTGTAAGTGATTATGATGGAAGCTTTTATTTAGATAATTTTAGACCTTCCGCTTTTTCAGGAAAAACTTATTTTTATGATTTTGCTAAGGATGCTGATTGCGGGATAGGTGATGGAGGTCATTACCTTTGTGTGAATGTGAGTTTAGGAGCGAAGGAAGATGATTCCAACTATTATCGTATTATAGAAACATTACAAGTAGTGGTGCATTCTACAGATCAACAAGTCACGACAACTTACAGTTGTCCGAATGTTGCAGATCCGACAACGATTCCTTCTCAAGAAGATTGTATTAAGTTAATAAGTGCAGGGTTAGGTGAACTTGTAACAATTGAAACTAAAACTTCTGATGTGGGGCCAGGCCTTGAAATGCGAGGGATTCCTTTACGCATAAACCGTACGCGGGCCTGCGATCCTTCCAGACCTAAAGAGGTGGAGAGAACACTTATGGATGTTTTAAATATATATTAGCTTAGCGACAAGCTTCAAATGATTGGACTAAAACTTTTTCTTTTTTTTGTTTGTCCCATATTTCATAGCAAACGGTGCTTTGATAAAATTTCAAATAATTTTTAATCTTATCTTTGAGAAAAGTTTTACTTTTTTCAGGGCAAGGAACTTCTTTGCGAGGATGTTCGTTATAAAAAGAGGAAGAAGTATCAAGAGCGGCCACTTCCCATTCTCCAGAGGAGGAAATTTTAAGTCCATAATAATTTTCTTCAAAATCAAGAATTAAAAAAATTTCTCTTCCCTGCAAATAAAGAGGGAGTTCTTGTCTTGGAACATAATAAAGAGTGGGCGTATGAGAATTATGCCAAATATAAAGGGGGTCTAGCATGAGCTCTTCACCTAAAGCAATTGAGTGCGTTTTCCCTGCTGTGACAAGTGTCACTTTCTCTCCATGAGTATTTTTTATAAAAGTCTCAGCAATGAAAAACTTATAAGGATTACTTGCTTGATGATGGTAGGAGCAAGGAGAATCCCATAGGATACTGTGAGGAGATTTTAGGAGAGATGTTTTTTTGCTACGCCACCAAGTAGGGACAGGAAGACCCGTTTTACGGTGTAAATTTTTTAAAAAAGGGACTTTGTTGTTGGATTGTTTGTGATTTTTAAAGAATTGAGTCCACTCGCTTCTTTGTTGCCCACTTTCTTTAGTGCACAAGGAATCCTCAGGACAGCCTGCAAATTCTTGGGACTGGGCACACAAAGATATCCCTAGGAAAAGAGAGGAAAGAAGTTGTCTTTTAAGAGCATTTAACAGTAACATAAAAAATATTATACTTAATTTTTTAAGGATTGTTTATGGCAAAGAAAAAATTGAAAAAGTCTCATACACCTAAGAAGCCCCGTAAAAATAAAAAAAGCCGTGTAAAGTTGAAAAGGATTGCTCGCAAGAGAAAGCTTTTGAAAAATCATAATACTTAGTTTCATAGAGAGAATAAATCTTCATAAGAGATTTTAAGTCGCTAACTCTTTGAATTCCTGTTTTAGAATGAGATATCTAATTATAGACGTACGCTTTTTTTTTGCTAGAATCCTCTAGTTATTTTAGGCTTATTTAAAAGTGGTCGTATCTATATGAAGATTTTTTTTTTAATTTCTTTTTTTCTCTCTATTAATGTACAAGCTCAGAATATTGTAACGCCTTCTCCAGTTTCTAAATATCTTCTCTTGGCCAAAGAAGCAGGATTAGTTATACCTAAAAATTTAGTGACAACTATTGATATGGTTAAAAAGAAGGCCATTTTAGAATTAGGTCTTTTGCATGGAGAGAGAAGGGAGTTAATAAGTTCGGCCATCAGGGGAAATAAAAATGCGCAAGCTCTTATTTTAAAATCATTAGAAAAAAAAGAAGCCAAGGATGTGGCCCTTTTTTTTCTGCATAAAGTGGACAAGGCAATAGCAAATAGTGGAATTACATTTATTGAATCTCATGATTTTCTTCAAAATGCTAAAACTTTGGGTATGGATTGTGATCTTCTTTCAATGCTTTATATTGAAATAGGTTCGTACATTTTAAATTATCTGGGAATTGATAATAGTTATATGCCTTTAAGCATGATTATGGTTTCTCACCACGCTTTTATTCGTTGGACTTTTCTTGATGGTAGTTTTTTAAATTGGGAAACCACAAGAATTGGTTCTGCTTACGAAATAGGCCCTACCGAATATAAAGAAATGTATCAAGAAAAATTTGATATCAAAAATATTTTGTCTCATATTTATAATATGAGAGGTAATATCTTTTGTTTTTTACAAAAACATGAATTAGCTATTGCTGATTATTCACAGGCATTAAAGATCAATTCTCATCATGCAGATGCCCATGGAAATAGAGGACTTTCGTATTTAATATCAGGCAGAGACATTGATGCTTTAAGGGACTTCAATAATGCCATAGCCCTTGATTCCAATGATGCAACGTACTATATGAATAGAGGAAATCTTTTTTTAGAGCAAAAGCAGTGGGAGAGTGCTTTATTAAATTATTCTGAAGTTATACAGAGAGCTTTTTCGAGTAATCCTAAATTAGTGGCATTTGCGTTTAATAATAGAGGATATGTTTATGCTCAACAAGGGCGTTATTTTGATGCCATATATGACTACAGTCGATCCATAGAATTAGTTCCTCAAAATGCCTATCCTTACAACAACAGAAGTTTTGCTTATTTCAAGTTAGGAAATATTGTTAAGGCCATAGAAGATTGCAATCAATCCATAAAACTTGATCCACATAATAAGGATGCTCTTAAAAACAAAAATATTTATGAGCAGGAACAAGATCATTTAAGATTAGCTAATGTAAGTTCGAACTAAACGTCGAATTTTATCATTTAATGAATAATAATGTTAGACTTCCATTGCTTTTGAGAATCTTCCACAAAATAAATTCCCGAAGGAAGTTTTACATCAACCAAAATTTTATTTTGACCAGAAGCACTTTCTATTTGGGTCATAATTTTTCCTGTCAAATCATAAATAAAAAAAGTCACTGGTCCCATTGGAGGTTGTGGTAATTGGATAAAGAAAAATCCATTGTTAGGGTTGGGTGATATGAGAGATTTTATAGAGGGTAACTCCTCATTATTAACTGCAGAATCCAGTTTTAGTACCCAAAGATCAGAACCTCCATAATTATTTGTAACATCGCCATCACTTGAAAGGGTAGAACCAATGACAATGTATCCGCCATCAGGAGTTTCTTGTATAGCTTCAGCACCTTCTTGGTTACTTCCTCCATAGGTTTTTTGCCATTGCAAGTTTCCTTGAACATCTATTTTAATAAGCCAAAAATCATAACCGCCGAGGTTATCTGTAACATCACCTTGATTTGAATTAGAGAGTCCAGCTACAATGTATCCGCCATCAGTAGTTTGTTGAACGGAATAAGGCCAATCATCTTTATTTCCTCCATAGGTTTTTTGCCACTGCAAGTTTCCTTGGTTATCAACTTTAACAACCCAGAAATCTCGAAGTCCTTGGTGGTTTGTAATATCTCCGTCATTAGAAGTGGTATACCCAGTCATCACATATCCACCGTCCGTCGTTTTCTGGATGGTGCTAAATAATTCATCCAGACTTCCCCCATAGGTTTTCTGCCATTGCAAGTTTCCTTGTGAATCAATGTGCATAACCCAGAAGTCTCCATTGCCATGATGACCTGTAACATCTCCATCATTAGAATTAGTATATCCCCCTATAACATATCCACTAGTGGTTGGTTGAATTGATTTGGCCCACTCATCTCCAGTTCCACCATAGTTTTTTTCCCAAATAATACTTCCTTGCAAATCAATTTTAACTACCCATAAATCACCATTACCATGATTAAGGGAAACAACATCTCCATCGTTAGAACTGGAATAGCCAGCGACAATATACCCGCCAGCAGTTGCTTGAATGGTATGGAAACGATCAGCTAAACTTCCCCCATAGGTTTTCTGCCACTGTAAGTTTCCTTGAGCATCAATCTTAATAATCCAGCCGTCTTCATCGCCATGATTATTCGAAACATCCCCGTCATTAGAGAGAGTCAAGCCTACGACGATATATCCGCCATCAGTAGTTGGTTGGATAGATCTGGCCGACTCAATTTGGCTTCCACCGTAACTTTTCTGCCATTGTAAATTTCCTTGAGCGTCAATTTTAATAATCCAGAAGTCTCCGTTACCATGATGTCCCGAAACATCTCCATCATTAGAGTTTGAATCACTACTCATGATGTATCCACCATCGGAGGTAGGTTGGATGAAAGCATGACTTTCATTTTGGCTACCACCGTAGGTTTTTCCCCAATTAATACTCTGTGAATGTAAAAGGGCAGATGTTCCAAATAGCAATAGAGACAGAATGGTTTTCTTCATAAAAAGCTCCTTGAGATGAGGGAGTTTAAAACACATATAATAAAAGAAAAAGGAGAAGATAGAAGATTTAAAAAAGAATATAATAATTACCTATTTTGAAGAGGGGAGGAAAGTTGATGAATTAAGTCAACTCATTTTTCTTGCTATTTACTTGATTTAACAACATATTTAATTTTTTGGCAGTGCTATTAAATAGAAAACACTACAAGATATAGTGTGTTTTTGTTTTTAGAGGCAAAAAAATACTAGATATTGTGTTGACGATAAAAGAACTCTTAGCTTCAATTAAAGAAAGCCCATTTTAAAAAAGGGTCCAATCAAGGAAGGATGGATCATTCTCAAGTATTTTTAGAATTGTGATTAAATTTCTAAAACTCTGAGGCGTGATTCTTCTGATGGAATTTAAAAAAGGAGTTAAGTGTGAAAATTGAACGTCGCTTTACTAAAAAAGGAACATCTCCTTACGCTCAGATGACTTTTGAAAAACGCATCAGTGAAGTACGTAACACAGATGGGTCTGCTAATTCTGCGATGGAAGTTACAGTTCCTAATTTTTGGTCTCAAGTAGCGACGGATATTATTGCTCAAAAATATTTTAGAAAAAGAGGTGTGCCTCTTAAAAATGATAAAGGGGAAGCTCTCTTAGATGAGAAAGGAGTGGTGTTAACCACAGGAGAAACAGACGCAAGAGAAGTGTTCCACCGTATGAGTCAGTGTTGGAGAAGTTGGGGAGAGAAACATAACTATTTTAATAGCGCAGAAGATGCGCAGGCATATTACGATGAAATGTGCTATATGCTGGCAAATCAAATGGCGGCCCCTAATTCTCCTCAGTGGTTTAATACAGGAATTTTTACAGCTTACGGAATCAGTGGAAAACCCCAAGGACATTTTTATGCTGATCCCACTACAGGTGAAGTAAAAAAATCTACCTCAGCTTATGAAAGGCCTCAACCTCATGCCTGTTTCATTCAATCCGTATCCGATGATTTAGTAAATCCAGGTGGAATTATGGATTTATGGAACCGCGAAGCTCGTCTTTTTAAATATGGTTCAGGAACAGGTTCTAATTTCTCTCATGTGCGGGGCTCAGGAGAAAAACTCTCAGGTGGGGGAGTTTCTTCAGGACTTATGTCTTTTTTAAAAATTGGAGACCGTGCCGCTGGAGCTATTAAATCGGGAGGAACTACTCGCCGGGCCGCTAAGATGGTATGCCTAGATCTAACACACCCTGATATTGAAGAATTTGTTTTATGGAAAGTGAGAGAAGAACAAAAAGTAGCGTCACTTGTGACAGGTTCTAAAATTTTAAAGAAAAGTTTAGAAGATCTTTTTAAAAGTATTAACTCAGTCCAAGGGGAAGGACGTTTTTCAGCTAAAACTAATCTAGAACTTAGAAAAGTTTTAGCAGAAGCCAATAAAAATAGCATTCCCATGAATTATATTTCTCGTGTGATTGATTTAGCTAAACAAGGGTTTACCCATATTGAATTTGATACTTATGATACTGATTGGAACTCTGAAGCCTATGCTACAGTGAGTGGGCAAAATTCTAATAACTCTGTTCGTATTCCTAATAAATTTTTTAAAATTTTAGAGCAAGGTGGGGATTGGGAACTTTTAGGTGTAACATCAGGGAAAGTTATAAAAAAAATAAAAGCAACAGAGCTGTGGGAGAAAATTTGTGAAGCGGCTTGGCAGTGTGCAGACCCTGGTGTGCAGTACGATGACACCATTAATGAGTGGCATACCTGTCCAGAAGGAGGACGCATTAATGCCTCCAACCCTTGTTCAGAATATATGTTTTTAGATGATACGGCTTGTAACTTAGCTTCACTTAATCTTGTAAAATTTTATGATACTAAAACAGGAATGTTTGATGTTGCCGCTTATGAACACGCTTGTGAATTGTGGACGATAACACTGGAAATTTCAGTTCTCATGGCCCAATTTCCTTCTCATGAAATTGCAGAACGCTCTTTCAAATACAGAACATTAGGTTTGGGTTATGCCAATGTCGGTGCCCTTCTTATGCTCATGGGAATTCCTTATGATTCAGAAAAAGGACGAGGAGTGGCAGGTAGTTTAGGGGCCATCATGGGAGGTGTGGCTTATCGTACCTCGGCTCTTATGGCTAAAGAGTTAGGTCCTTTTCATGAATACGAAAAAAATAAAAAACATATGTTAAAAGTTATGCGTAATCATACCTTAGCCGCTCATGGAGCATTAGCAGGCTATGAAAACTTAACTATTAATCCAGTTCCTTTGGATGAAAAAAATTCTGAAAGTTATCTGATTAAAGCGGCTAAAAAAAGTTGGACGGAGGCCCTAAAACTAGGTGAGGCTTACGGCTATCGTAATGCTCAAACCACAGTGATTGCGCCTACGGGCACCATAGGCCTTGTGATGGATTGTGATACCACAGGTATTGAACCAGATTTTGCTCTGGTTAAATTTAAAAAATTAGCGGGGGGAGGATATTTTAAAATTATTAATGGGTCGGTGCCTTTAGCTCTTAAGAATTTAGGATATAAGGAGCATCAGATTACAGAGATAACAAACTACGCCACAGGGGTGGGAAGTTTGGTGGGATCTCCTGCGATCACTCATGAAAAACTCAGAAGTAAAGGATTTACAGATGAGAAAATTACCCAAATTGAAACAACCCTTGCCCAAGCTTTTGACATTTCTTTTGCTTTCACTCGCTATCTTTTAGGTGAAGAATTCCTTACTCAAACGCTTAAGATTTCAGCAGAGAAATTGGGTCGCCTTGATCTTAATGTTTTAAGTGAAATTGGTTTTTCAAATGATGAAATTCAAAAAACCAATGATTATGTTTGTGGAACTATGACTTTGGAAGGCGCTCCTCACTTAAAAGAAGAGCACTATCCTGTTTTTGATTGTGCTAATAAATGCGGGAAATACGGAACACGCTCTATTTCTTATGAAGGGCACATTCGTATGATGGCCGCCGTTCAACCTTATATTTCTGGAGCTATTTCTAAAACTATTAATATGCCAAGTGAATGCAGCGTAGAGGATATTTCAAATGCCTATACTCTTTCTTGGAAACTCATGATTAAGGCCAATGCTATTTATCGTGATGGTTCTAAACTTTCGCAACCACTCAATGTGCAAGCTTCAGAGGACTTAATTGTGACAGAAAGTACTAATGAACAAATTATGCATACAGCAGAAAAAATTGTGGAAAAAATTATCTACAAAGAACTTTCCCGCCGCAAGTCTCTGCCGAATATGCGAAGGGGTTACACGCAAAAAGCGGTGATTGCCGGACATAAAGTGTACTTACGCACCGGAGAGTATCAGGATGGAAAACTGGGTGAAATTTTCGTGGATATGCATAAGGAAGGAGCGGCCTATCGTTCTCTTATGAACTGTTTTTCCATCGCCATTTCCTTAGGCCTGCAATACGGAGTTCCGTTGGATGAATTCGTGGATGCCTTTACCTTCACCAAGTTTGAACCTAATGGTGTGGTACAAGGTCATGACAATATAAAAATGTCTACTTCGGTGATTGATTACATCTTCCGGGATTTGGCTTGCCGTTACTTAGGTCGCTATGACTTAGTTCATGTGAAACCGGAACATCTGGATGCGGACGCGGTTCATGGGGAAGATAAAAAAGATCAAGAGCCATTACTTGCCATGATGGAGAAAAAAACTGTTCAACACGCTGAAGGGCATACCACTGTTGCCTTACATAAAGTTTACACCTCAGCCGCTGATTCCCGCATGTCATCTGAGCAGAAGAAGCGCCAGGAGGCCAAACTTAAAGGATATGAGAGTGATTCTTGTCCGGAGTGTATGTCCTACACTTTGGTGAGAAACGGATCGTGCCTTAAGTGTGATACTTGCGGCAGTACCACCGGCTGTTCGTAATAATACCAATTCGGGTTAAACTTACGGGCCAGATGATAGCCAAGGCTTAAAAATATGATTTAATTTCTTTAACAAGAAGTCAAACATATGAAAAAAATTGCTGGCCATCATATAGGACTTCACTGTAAGGCAAGTGATATTATTTTCCCTCTATTTTATGAGACAGAATTCTTGGCTTCTTTTTTCTAAAAACCATGAATTTTTTTCATAGTCTTATTTGTTTTCCATTAATCATGAATTAATTCTTTGCTATTTAAAAATAAACGTAGGATTTATATGTAAATAAAAAGCAGGAAAGCCTTATGAATTTTGTAAAAAATATTTTTCTTATTATAATTAATTTTTTTATTCTGACTTCTTTTTGCAATGCTGAGGAAAGATCAGCTTTAATCTTAAAAACAGACCAAATTTACACACAAGGAAGTGCCATTGGAGAAATAGTTCGTGTTCGCCATAGTTATCTTGCAAACTGGGCCACAAGTGGGAGATTGAATAAAAATACCATTCTTGTTCTTGATGGTGCTTTTCCTGAAGATGAAGATTTTTACTTACTCGGTGGAATTGGGGCGGTCATTGTCTCCAAAGAGACTCAAACACTCGGACATATGGAAGGTGTCTTTAGCACTTTTGGCATCCCATGTTTTTATCTAGCAAATGCTTTTAATAATGAGTTACTAATAAAGTTAGAAGCTTCCAAAGGAACTCACTATTTAAAAGTAGATGGTCTTCAAGTCTTAATCGAGCGAGACTTAAGTTCATTAGAAATAACAAAACACCTCCAAGAGAAATCGAAACCTCATATCCCCTCAAGAGCGATTGATCTTGGCCAAGTTCATCCTATTGGCCTTAATAATAGGACAACGACTCTTTCCAGTCAGTATGGAATGAAACTTGTTGAATTACATTTAGTAAATACAACATTAAATTCCCATTCAGAAATTCCTATTGTAGGACTTCCCTTTGGTTTTGTTCATCGCTATTTCCAAATAGGTGTAATTTTTGATTCAGACGCAAATCTTTTAGATTTTATTAACCAGCAATTAGAGAATATAGAGAAAGGCCATAACCTAAAAACATCTTTGCATAATATTGGCGACGCTATAGCGGAAGCATTCCTTCTTCCTAATTACTCTATTCCAGAAATACCACAGTTTAATATTGACCCTAAATACCAAGAAATTATTCAAATAGCTATAAAACAAATCGGCAGGCTTTTATTAGAAGAATTCGAACAAAACAGAAGAGAAAGAATAAGAAATATTTTAATCTCAACAAAACTTGAAATCAACCAACACTCTATTTCTGGGTTAAATTTCCCCCCCTATGAAAGTCTATCTTCGACCTTATCACTTGAAAAATTTATAGAGCAAAAATTAGAAAATATTAAGCAAGGGCGTAATATTGAATATAATCTAGCAAGTATAAGATTTGCCATTAGAAATACTATTATGCCCAAAGATTTACAGCAAGAATTATACAAATCTTTTCGCATGAACTCTATAGACCTTAGTCAGAAAATAATTTTTAGAAGCAGTAGCCTGTACGGAGATGGATTAGATGGCTCATATGAATCAGTTTTAGTGGATTTACATAGTAGCTCTAGCATCGAATTAAAAATGTCACAACTGGCTATCGGACTTAATGATGTTCTGAGATCTTTTTATTCAGTAAAAGCTTATCTTCTTCGTCAAAGATATGGTCTTAAAGAAGGGCAAGATGCCGTTACAGCGTTTGTTCACAATTTTATAGAAGGAACACACGGACTAGCAAATCTTAGCTTTGAGGCCAGTGAAACTATTGTAGAATTTACAACGGCCCCCAAGGGAGGCAGTGCCACTGCACCTAATGGGGGAAAATTTAGTCGTATTAGGCTTGTAAAGGATGATGAAGGAAAGATGTTTCTTATCCATGATGGGAAGAGGTACGAATCTAGTCCTCTCATCTCTGAGTATGCACCTTTATTTAAAATGATGGAATCCGTTGCCCTTAAAAAAGGTTCAGGTAAGTTTACATTTGAATATGTATTTAATGAAAAAAATAAGCCTCAAATTATTGATATGAAAGATAGGGGAGGCACCAAAGAAATTCAGAGTGATAATACATCTCCTCCAACCACAGACTTTTTTGCGCAATTGATTCAGAGGCTCAAGGTGCATCAAATTTATGATTTAGTAGATTATCTTGATAATAATGAACTTTATAAAGCATTTAATAAAGAATTTTATAATGAATATTATCGACCAATGGAAGAAGTTAGCGGAAATCCTAACATTTTCAATGTTTACCCGGCTTTTTTTATTATAAATATCGACGGTATCCCTTATGTTTTTATTCTTTTTTCACAATCTTTTTCTCACAACAATTTAAGTTCTATTTTATCTAGTTTTTTGGAAGAAGCTAAAAAAAGTGGGGAAATAAGGAAATATGAATTTCTTTTTTATGATGCGTTAGATCTAGCTTACTCAAAAAGTGGTTCTAAAATTACAATAAATAAAATAATTCTTTCGGAGTTGTTTAGATATTCTTATGTAGATACTAACGGGAAGGACTACCGACATTTGTTTCCTTATCATAATATTTTAGAAGTTATTGAGACAGCATTGAATATATTCCCTCAAGTTTTTTCACGCTCGCCCAATATTATTTTCGATCCCTCTTATACAGAATTTAATGTAAAAGTTAGTCATCTGTATGACGATGATTATCGTTATGGTAGTAGTTATCAAGATTTTATAAATAATCTTGATTTTATAAAGGAAAATAATGAAATTAGATATTTTATCTTAGCAAATCAAATTGTATCGGACATTACTCGAATTACTAGAAGTACAGAAAATGAAATAATGGTCGATGATTTAAAAGGCCTCAAAAATCTAAAGCGTATCGCGGATTTTTATTTTGATGGCAATGTCGCAAAAGCAAAATACTTTATTTTTGCTGAAATAACATATTTTACTGCCCAACAAAAAATAAATTCACTACCTAATCACAATAGAAGTATTTCATGGGAAGACCTCAGATGGGGAGAAAAACCCAGTATTTCCAATTTCAACAGAGAAAACTTTAAAGAAAGAATAAATCTCGCCAAAAAAATAAAAAAATTGCAGAAAAAGGGGTTTCCTGTTACTTACAATTGGGATCAAACAGGCCTATCAACTAAGGCTTTAATAGATTTACAACAGAGATTTAATGCGCTTACCGCAACGCTGCCTTCTCATTACCTTTCACAACTTACTGATCGATCCCTCTTTGTATCTGACTTTTGGAGTCTAGATAAGGTTATCGCTCTTTTGGATGTAATGACTCATAAAAATAAGCTCAATTCATTAAAAGAAATGGGATTTAACCGGACTCAAATAGATAGGATAAATACAATTTTTAATGCAAAAGAAAATTCAGGTGCATCTTTTAGTGATTGTTTTGCAGCTTTTATTGACGATATAAAATAAAAAGAGCCCTTTTCAGGGCTCTTTTTTTAAGAGAATGCTCTCAAAAAACTACTTTTTCTTTTTCTTAGCAGTTTTTTTAGCAGCTTTCTTTTTTGCTTTTTTCTTAGCCATGGATTTCTCCTTGTTAGGTTAACAAAACAAATTGTTTGTCTTGTTTTCGGTTTTAAATAAATAAACCTTTAGTGTTTATTGTAACTCTATTTTTATTTTCGTCTAATGTTTTTTTTAGATACCTTAGAAAAGATCTTTTTTTCCGCAGAAGATTGGGGAAGAAGAGGGGGAACGGGGCAAGGTTTTCCATGATCATCCACTGCTACCATGGTCACAGTCGCAGTGGTGGTAGTGAGACTTTCACCCGTGATAGGGTTTTCACTATGCACACTTACTCCAACAGTGAGAGATGTTGTTCCTACATATAAAATTTTTGCCTTAATAAGAACATGATAACCAACTTTAACAGGTGCTTTAAAGGTAATGTCCCCAATATGTACAGTGACCACGGGACGTCTGGCATGACGAGAAGAGCACATGGAAGCGGCCAAATCAATCCAAGACATAATGACACCACCAAAAATAGTATTTTGAGGATTGGAATGATGGGGCATAACTAGTTCGCGCATTTCTACTGCAGAATCGCTAGCTTTTTTACCTTTTGATTTCATAGAAATGACCTTTTTTTAAAAAAAGTAAGAGAGAAAAAGAAAAGTTGAGTGAGCGTAAGTCCTGCCCCAGGGGGAATTTCATAAAAATTAGAAAGAAAAAGTCCTAGAGTTAAAGTTATCAGAGAAAAAAGCACAGAAATAAAAATAGCTTGTTTCATACTTCTTGCCAGTTTAAGGGCAAAGGCCCCTGGAAAGATAAGGAGAGTATTAGTCAGCAGAGTTCCGCAAAATTTAATAGCACTTAAAATAAGAATTCCTAGTAATAGAAAGAAAGCATAATGGTAAAAAGAGTCTTTGATACCAGAAATTTTTGCCCCTTCAGGATCAAAAGTGAGATAAAGCCACTTTTTCCAGCCATAATAAAAAATAAGGAAGCATAACAAACTTAAAATAAGTAAAAAAGTGATATCAATATTTTCAATAAAAAGAATATTTCCAAAAAGGAAACTAGAAAGATCCATTTGTCCTTTGCCGTAAAGGAAGTGAAATAAAAGACCTAAGGATAAAGTTCCACTTAAGAAAAGCCCCATGAGCGTGTCAGAAGGCAGGCGTTCTAAATAGGTAAAAGTGGCCAAAATGAAGACTAAAAAAAGAGAAATCACGACATAGAGAGTGTAGAAAGAAAAAGTATTTTCTAGAGAAACCAAGGACAGAGTTAAGGCAAAAGAAAGCAGGGTGGAATGAGCAATTCCTTCACTCATAAAAGCATAACGTTTGGCCACTACCCAAGGCGATAAAATGCCACAAGAAAAAGCAAGGAGGAGTCCTCCCACTAAGGCCTTGGTTAAAAAATCATATTGAAAAAAATCCAACATTAATTTTTATCCTTAGAATGATGATGTTGGTGATGAGATAGATGTGTTTCACAGAACTCATGCGTATCTGCTTGTTTCCCTGATTCATGAATTTGAACGTGTTCAAATTCACAGTGATAAATAGATTCCAATATTTTTTGCGTAAGCATTTCTGTTTTTTCATGCCAATGAGAAGTTTTATTTAAGCATAAAATTTTATCACAACTTTTTAGTATTTGATTAATATTGTGATCCACTAGGATCAGGGCATGATCTTTTTTAAGATCAGCTAAAAGTGTTAGAAATTGATCCTGTCCAGTGCTATCAAGACCCGTAGTTGGTTCATCTAAAATCAGAAGTTTTGATTTAAATAAAAGACAGCGGGCAAGGAGCAGGCGTTGTCTCTCGCCCATAGATAAGGTTGAGACCTGATATTCTTTTTTTTCTCTGAGCCCCACTCGATTTAAAACATCATCTAAAGATGCGTGAGGGGCCACCATATTTAAAAATTCTTTGACCTGCATAGGAATGATAGAATTGAAATTTATTTTTTGAGGTAAATAGCTTATGTGTCTTTTTTTTAAAGATTCATGCAAGGGAATACTTTCTAGCAAAATAGAACCACAAGAAAAAGGCAGAAGACCTGTTAATACTTTAAGCAGGGTGGTTTTTCCTCCACCATTAGGACCAATCACTCCTAATATCTCACCTAAATTGAGATCAAAACTAATATCTTTTAAAACATCATGGTTTTCATAGGCAAAAGAGATGTTTTTAACTTGCAGTAAACTCATAGGGACAGATCCTGTAGGTTCTTATGTAGAAGAGAAAGGGGTTCCCCACTTTCTGCTGAAAAAAAGATTTGGGCGTGAGTTTCTTTTTTGTATTTCTGAACAACTTTTTTAAAGCTGATATCGTGAATACTATTACGGATCCAGATGACTTGAGTCAGAGGGAGGTCACTTAGTTTTTTTAATTTAGCGGAACTCATTTCCTCATGATGGTGTGATCCTTTCAGGGCCAGATGAGAAACTTTAAGTCTAGTAAAAAGAGCTGAAAGAGCGTCATGTTCTAAAACGAAAAAAGTTTTTGTATATTTTTTTTGCAGTAAATCTTGAAGGCTTTTAAGATCTTCAGTACAGGGAGCAAAATGTATTTTGAGGTTTTGAGTTAATTCTGTTTGTATAAAGCAGGCAATATCAGGATAAAGCCAGAAATGAGAAAGGGCCTCTAAAGAGGCCTTGGGATAATTTTTTTGTAAAAAATTTTGAGAAGGTAAAGGTAAGAAATAAGTCTTTTTACCTGTGCGCTTTTCGGCAATTTTTTTTGCCCAAGGAACTATACTCAGAGGAGGTAAAATAAGATGGGGAGGATTTAGAAACAGTTTAATCTCTTTTGGCGAAGGATCAAAGTCATGTAAATCAGGAATAACAAGAGGAAGTTCAGAAACCTGATGTTTAGAAAGAGAGGTTTTAAGTAGGTGGCAAACAGCAGGATGAAAACAAGTCAAATGTGTTTGCGCCACAAGAGGTGTCGTAAAAAAAGTTGAAAACAAAAAGAGGATAAACATACATTTAATTTAACCTGAAAAAACAGCAAACGTCGAATAAGAAAATAAATAAAAAATTAACGACAGTAGATGTGATTATTCCAGCGGAATTTATTGGCATAGGCCTGCGAACCAGTGCTATCACCTAAGTTATCCACACCTGTATCCGCACTGGAATCAGCGATACTAAAAAAGCGAGTGAGAGAAGGATTGGGTGCAGGTTCTACAATGAAATCTCCAAACACACCACCATAGCGTGGGTATACAGGAGAAGCTGAGAATAAACTTCCATTCTCACAATATTTGGCCCCCATAGCATAAATTTTACTGTTCACATTGTTGGTAGCTTTGGGTGCTCCTGTGTCGGCATTAAAATCAGTATCAGAAAAACCACCCCCAGGTTCAGTGCTTCCCACACCTTCAGAGGAAACAAAACGATTAAAGTAAACGTGCAGGTCTGTTTTAGAAGGAAGAGCGCAAAGTTCTTGAGAGGTATTTAAGGCCGAAGTTTTAGCATAACCACTACAGCAAAGAGCAGGGTTATTGGTTTCTTGCCCTAATTTTATACAACAACTAAATTCTTCGGAAGAGAAAATCGCATCATGATTGACCTCATCAGCAGTGACGGTATAGTTATCTGTAAAACCATCACTAAGTTCAGATCTTATCCAACCTGTGGATTGAAATTGGCTTCTTGTATCAACACTAAAAAGATCAGGAAGCAGTTCATCTTTATCCCAATTACAATAAATAGGTTCGTAAGAAATTTGCGGAATACCTAAAAGTTCAAAGCGTTCTAATTTGTAGAGGTAGTACAAATAATTTCCAGGGTTGGCACCAATATTGTCATAGCCTAATGTGATATTATTCTGATCATCTTGAGTGGCATACCCAATAAAGCTAGCAGTAATAGAAGTCCGAGCAAAATTACAAACACCACTGCGAATAAGTCTTAACACATAACCTTGGCTATTAAAATAATTACCATTCAACAGTTCCACAGTAAGTCCCGTAGAATTACAAGCCGCATTTTCTTGAGGCAAGGTAAGATCAAAGCAATTAGCTTGAGCATTCCATGTGGAAAGATCCATCGCTCCTGCCACACATCCTGAGATAGGTTGCAGGTAAGAAGGCACATTAATATAGGTCAGAAGATCTGCGGAATCAAACCAAGGAAAGTATTCATTGCCACCTGAAATATCCACAACTGATTGAGGGAGAAAAGGGGCCAGATCAGAAAGATTTAAATGGATAAAGTCATTGACGGGATCTGCCCAAGTTACAGTTTGTAACCCTCCAGCACTCATCTCCGTAGGCTCCACAGCATTAGAGCCAGAACCTGAAGTATTAAAAAGAGCTTGCGCACCACCGCCAATATCAGCATCAAAAGAAAAACTTAGGCGATCTTGATTATATTCACCAGCACCACCTACGGTACTGGAGGTAAAGCCGCCCATGGTAGGACTTTCAAAGGCGTATTTACTGCGGTAATTAAGGCAACGGAAATTATCTAAAGCATAATTAAAGCGGGGAGCATTCACCCAATTATGGCCGCCATTTTCAAAGTTACGAACAAAGCCACTGCCACAACAAGTAAGTTGTCCTGTTTTTTGAAATGTGCGCCATTGGTATTTTATAGAGCTGGGAGAGGACGTAGAGGTTGTATTAGAAAAAATATTCTCAGGGATTCCATAGCGAGTAGAAGTATAAGTCGAAGAATGAGAATTACTCAAAAGTTCACCAATCGCTTCATAGCGTGAGTAACGGTTGGCAGTACCGCTTGCATTGAGGATAGAGTAGGTATCAACATGTAAACTTGGACTATCCGTACTAGGATCAGTGTCACTATACATGGTAAGTGTTTGTCCTACAGCACGACAACAGCGGTTATCCTTTAATTCGTAGTCATCAGCTGTTTGTAATTTACTTTGACCACAAATAAGATTTTCTTCCCAGTATTTTTGCTCAGCCAGAGTTCCTCCAAAAAAGCTCACAGAAATTCCCGATGCTCGCTCCGAATGAAGAGCATTAGGAGAACAATCTAAATCACTATGACAAACAGAACCTGCTCTGCGCAAACATCCATTCAAAACAAGTGTAGGGTCTTGCGGATAATTTCCTGAACCTAAAAGAAGAGCTTCAATATTTTCAAAAGCACTGACGCCTAAAGAATTAGTGGAAGCTTTTCCACAATTATTTTGTGTACGTAAGAAAACAAAATCATTATCACCGTTATAGTTAGAAGTGAGAAGATCGGTGGCACTTTCATAGTGTCTTAAGTTGCCACTACTATTTACAATAGGACAACCCCACAGTTTACTGCCTGTTCCTGCATCATCATGACCTTGATCTGGATCGCAGGCCCCAATTTGAGAAATATAATCGGTAACATCATTCGAGGCGGCGGTTCCATGTTGACCGGTGGATTTCAGGTCAACCGTATCAATTTTTTTTCCGGGACGACATAATCCTACGGCAGAAAAAGCATCAGTACCCAAATTTTGAGCATTGGTAGTTAAATTATCTTGCACGGATTGAGGCAATTCATTCATGGCATTAGGATTTAAAACTAAATATTCAGCGGGTCTTCCAAGGTAAGGAGTTGCCATTCCAAAACGATAAGAATTATTACCCGTTTCAATATCAATATAGCGAGCAATTTCGTAATTAAAACTTTGAGAGGTGACCGCCGCACAATGGAAATTAGCAGCACATCCATAGATGCGGCGCTTATTGGCGGTGGTGAAATTTTCATAATCCACGCGGCAAGGAGCTCCCGCTCCTCGGTACACACAACGTTTATTACTTCCGGTAAAGCCACTTAATAAATCAGTAATACGTTTGGGAATATTAACAGGGGTCAAACTTGTTTCTTCCGTTACCGTATTCATGTCTATGTCTGGCCACAGGGTTTTTTGATCGGCCACATTGGCGCACACATATTCCCAACCCAACTGCGCGATACAGTCGGTGTCTTTGGTACATTGGTGGTACTTCTGACACGTTCCCGCTTGATTTTGATTAGGATGGTTATCAGGAAGACTCGGATCATAATCACTGGTAGCTCCAGACTCTACTCCAGTATAAGTCGTAATATGAACATTAAGATTGTTGTCTTGAGTGAGATCACCAAAAGGAGCATTGATAGCTAAAAAAAGTTTGGATGAAGTGGCTTGAATAATTCTTCCTGTTCCAATGGCAAACCAACTTATTCCATCAAAGGATCCAATGAGTGCCCCTTTGTTGAATCCAAACCAATCTTTTTGATAACCATTCGTAAAAAGAGCGGCCTGAGTATAAAGACGGGCTTGTCGTTGATATTGTAAAGCAGTTGCCCAAGGGGATGTCCCCGTGGTGTTGCTATGAGAAAAAGGAATCATGCTGGGGGGAATGTAGCAGGCCCGCCCAAAATGGGTGTCTTCGTAATTTCCCCCAGTAATATTTCCCGCAAAATTCATGCGATCAGTACTAAATCCAGTGGCCTGTAATCCTTTTCCATAAGAAGAGGAGGGATTGGCCTTAAAAGCACTAAACCATGAGTCAGGAGTACACAGGATACAGGGATTAAAAACAGCATTAGAAGCAGAGGCCACAACATATGTTTCCCCCGCAATAACGTTAATGACTTGTGAGGGTAGTGTTTTCGTTAAACTAAGATCCATGCTTCCCAAAATAGAGTTCATATTAAATCTGCCATTAATGGGAGTAACATCATAATAAAGGAAAGCTGAACCTTCTTGCAGGTCAGAGGCAGAGGTACTGTTTTGAATATTTTCTACAAAATCTACAGAGCTTCCTCCCGCATTAAAAAAACGATGAGGAACACTACGCATATTCAGAAAAATATCCAGAGCTTGAAAAGAAGGTGTATTGCCAATAATAGGTAAAGGGGCACAAGTTACGGAACTTATGGTTCCATTGGTGGCATAAGAAGCAGAGTAGGAGAGTCCATCACAGTAACCAGAAACAAAAGTATCGTGGCAATCACAAAAAATCTTAGCACGATCTAAAGCCTCAGAATAAAGACTATTCGTTCCATTGTGTTGACAGATAGAAAAAGTATAGGCCAAGCAATCAGGATGAGAAGGATTGCGACCAGAGGTGCTATCACACATCAGACACAAGTAATCTTCTACACGTTCTGTCAGTGTAGTCGTCGTGCCTGAGCCAGACCCTGAGCCTGAACCTGTAGTTCCCGTGGGACAGCTATAGTAAATATCAGTGAAAAAAACATAGGAGCTAGGGTTTTGTAAAACAGCGGCAATGGCTGTGGCGTAATCAGGAAGATTAGAAGCATTGGGTTTTAATGTTCCTGCGTTTACACACTGACCTTCTGAGCAACAATCAAAACCTGAAAGTTGACATTGACTATCGGTACAAGTGGAAAGAGTAGGGCCGCCGCCTGATGACTGCGTAATATTAATAATAAAACCCAAAGTAGAAACATTAAAACTCGCTGTTCCTGTGGCAGGAAGAGCTGTGGAAATAGCTGTTCCTGTGCTCTCATGAATTTGCACTCCCGTAGAATTTATGGTTCCAGAAAGAGCCGTAGAAACAGTTTCAGGATCAAAGGTCGCACTTCCGACGACGACACTACTTCCCGTTAAGCTGACAGCAGTTCCTGTACAAGCTGTTTGAGATTCTGCAGGGAGATCAGAGTCGATACGGAAAAGTTTTTCTTGAGTCTGATTAGAGGTGTTTGTAAATTGAATAGGAATAGCGCGCAAGCGTAGTTGTTTTAAGGGAGTTGCAAAATTCATGACGACACAATAGATTTTAGAAAAATTAGTTCCAGTTCCTAGGAAACTATGAATGCTACTTCCACGTAAATAAATTTTTGTATTGATATTAGAGTTAATGGTAAGAATTTGAGTGGAAGTCGGAGGAGAGTACCAAAAAAGTTCTTGTAGAGTGGGAGCTGAAGGGGTGTCATCAGTGGTGGAAGATAATACCGAACCTTTTCTTTTGCCCGTACTTTTTTCAGTACAAGCTGAGAGCATCAAGAATAAAATTGCGGAAAGACTTAAGGTCTTGGAAATTTGTGTTAAAAATGTAATCTTTTTTCCCATTTTTTCAAAGGTCCCCATCATTTTCTTTTCGTGAAAAGGAACTATTCCCTTTATGGTTCATTATACAGGAAGGATCTGCCGAACGCCTCAAACCCTTTAAATTCTATGAAAAAAAACATAGATGAGCCAATTCTTTTTGGCATTTTTTCTTATTAAACATTCAGAGAGGGGATCAGGAAGATTAGCTGGTAAATTGGAAGCCAGAGACATCAGCGTAGTCACCACCCCAAGTTAAGTCTAAATTGGTATTAAGAATCTGATCTGTATTATATTTGGCATCTACGGCAAAAGCGGTATAGATAGAGTTTTGCACTCCTTGATCAAAGGTATTTCTCATATTAAAAATATTAAAAAAGGCTGGACTGGCAGTTAACCCTCCTAAAACTCCGTAGGCGAGATTAGGTTTATTAAACTGAGAGGAAGAATTGTAATAGCTTACGGCCCCTGTTTTGCGATTGATAGAAGTATTCCATAATTCCCCTTCTTTAACTTTTTGAGAGGCCACAACATTTTTCTCCGAAACAGCACAAAAAGAAGCAAAGGCATGATCTTTAATCGGTTGCCCAGCATAGGCGTGTTCTTTAGGAAAAAGGGTATTGCAGTAATTTCCTTTCTGCATCAGGTTGGAATTTTTTTGAGAGTAGCTCAAAATAGATAAAGCATCATTTGCTAATTGATCAGGCGTGCTCACACCTTCTAACTTATCACAAGTAAAATGGGTAAGCTCTTCAGTTGTAGGATTTTTCCCTGCAAAACAAGCGGTAAAAACTTCATTCCCACTCATTTCAGTGAGTCGTTCCAGTGCCTTCCAATAGGGCTTTTCATTTTCTGCTACAGGCATTTGAGCAATTTCATCCCGTCTTTTTTTCATAGCTAAAAAGAGCTGATTCCATTTATCACTTTCAGCTTGAATAGTTCCTCTCTCCGTTAAACAGGTGATAAGAGTTTTAATAGAGGAGGCTTCATTCCAAAGGGGAGTAGCACAGTTGGGCGTATAAGATTTTCCAATTTCAGCTAATTTTTTAAGACGATCCACATCTTCAGCACCTAATTTGGCAAGCAGATAGCTTTCAGCATTTCCTGCAAATTTATTTGTTTCTAAAACGGTATCTAAAGTATTTTGTAGTTTAATAAAATGTTTCTCGTTAATAATTTGTTTACTCTGATCATTGTCAAAATAATCAGCGTATGTTGCATAAAAACTTTGGAGGTCAGCTTTTTCTAAAGTTTCACGCAAATCCTTGATATCGGTAGAAGTTAAACTAGGATCTTTTTTAATATTTTCTAAATGAATGCCAACATCTTCATGTAAAAGGACACTTGTCTCTACAATGCTGTGAGCTTTACTCAGAGCTTGGCTCCTGACCGATTCGTTAGAAGCAGTTGCTAAATATCCTAAAACATTTCCCAAAAGGTAAGAGCTTTGAACAGGAACACTTTCAGCATAAAAATCACTACCACCTGTCAGTTTAAAAACAGGCTCTTTTCCATCTTTTTTTAATTCTTCTAATTGTTCGTTCCATAAATCACATAACGGGTTTGATTTGGAAGAGCAATAATCTGTGAGAGCACTAAACGTAAGCCGCGCTCTTTGGGTGGCCAGTGTTTCATTAGGATTTTGGATGAGTACATTTCCTATTTTTTCTTGTAAAGCTTTTCCTAGCGAAGGATCAGCGGTAAAAGCGTGAAATATTTCTAAGCGAGCACGCTCATGGGAAGCTAGCGTCGCATGACTTTTTAATTCGTTTTCTAAAAAAGAAGAGGTGAGGTTTTCTAAATGATCACGGGTTTTTTCTAAAAGACCTTTGGCCATAAAGGTAAGCTTAATCTCAGGGTCTTGAGCTAACGCTATCAGAGCGTCATCTATATCTTGCAAACTTGAACAATTATAAATCTCAGAAAGATTAGGATTTAAATTTCCCACTCTTTTTTTAAGCTCTGAAACAATATCGCCAGTGAAGGGAGGTGTTTTGCAGTCAGCAGGTTGCTTTTCTCTTAAGAGATCAAGACCTGCTTGAAACTCATTAAAAGATTGCTCACATCTTTTATTTTCTTTTTTTTGCGCCCAAGCACCCACGGGATCACAGATAATCCCTAAGAGACTCAGACTTAAAAGAGAAAGATACTTTCTATAAAGCATTATAATCCTTAAAAATACCACGGGTTAGTAAGAAACCCTTAAAATCTTATCGGAGGAAGTTTAAGACCTCTTAATAGCTCCTTAATATTCTCACAGATTTATTAAAGTTATTGAAATTATAATGATTATTTGTGGTATTGAATGAGTTTATAGAGGTGAGCAGAGGTTTTGTCTAAAAGTTCTAAAGTTTTTGGATTTTTAACTTCTGCTAAATCTAAAATCGAAGAAACTTCTCGTAAAGAGCCAAAAGAAATTACAAAAAATTTTCTCTTATCTTTTCTTGTTTCTTTGCCTGATCCTTCTGCCAAGTTAAGGACTACCGAACTACTTGCTCTCATCAGTTGATCTTTGAGATGCATGGGCATTTTTAGATTTTTACAAATCCCATAAAGTTCTTTTGCTAAGTTGTAAGTGATAAATTTTTTAAACACGGGGGCCTCCTTTTTTATTGGTTCTCACCCACAGGATAGGACCAATAAAAAAGGAGGAGGTTTACAGTAACGGTTTACAGTAACGGTTCTTACCCATGGCCTCCTGCCATAAAGCTCGCCCGATCTTTAATATTTTTTAAGCGTTTGAGGGGATCAATATTTTCTTCTAATCCTGTAAAATAATCTTTTATATAAGACCAAGCTGAAGGTAAGTCCGTAAAAGAAAAAAGCTCCTCTCGAAATTTAGCAGAAGCAAAGTAACCAAAGGCAAACCAAGCTGAAAATTTTTTAATTTGAGTAAGCACCATGGAAGGCCTTTCACCGTAGCGAAGTTCCGTGTAGTAAAGTAGTCGCTCCAAAGCTTCTAGATAATGGGCAGGAGTAAAAGGGGTTTCTCCTTCTTGCATATAAACTTCAGAAAAAATAAAGGGGTTGCGAATAGAACCTCTGGCAATCATAAGGGCCTTACAATGAGTTTTAGCAAAGCGATTTTTTACTTGAAAAGCAGTATGCAAATCTCCGTTCCCAATAATGGGAAGAGATGCATTCTTTGCCACGTCTTCAATATAATCCCAATTGGCTTGACCCTCGTAAGCTTGACTGCGAGTGCGACCATGAATAGAAACAAATTCAATCCCACAGTCTACTGCAATTTTAACAATCTCATGGGAATTGAGATGATCATGATCCCAACCTGTGCGAATTTTTATGGTGAGAGGAATCGTAATAGCTTTACGAATCGTGGTGAAAAAATCAGGCAAGATAGAAGGATCTTTAAGGAGTGCTGAGCCAGCTCCTTTTCCAACGACTTTGCGTACAGGACAACCCATATTAATATCAACAAATTTGGCCCCTTTCTCTTGAGCAATAACAGCGGCAGATGCCATCACTTTTGCTTCTTCTCCAAAAAGTTGAATTCCAATATTTTTTTCTAAGGGATGAATGGAGAGCATATCTTGCGTTTTTTTATTAGTGTAATGAATTCCATGACAGGAAATGAGCTCACTGATGGTAGCACCTGCACCTAAATCTTCCATGAGGAGGCGAAAGGGAAAACTTCCAATTCCCGACATAGGGGCCTGAATGAAAGGAGAGGCGACAAAAACTTTTCCTAAAAACAAACTTTGCCGCCTGTTTTTAAGCTCGTCTAATTTTTTTTGTAGTGCAGGAGAAAAATTCTTCACCTTATTTCCTTAAGTTATATGGTTTTTCTTTTAACATCATCATGTTAAAGTGTGAACCCATGCAAAATAAAAAGATAAAAACTATTATTTTTGATTTCAATGAAACTCTTATAAGTGGAGAAGGAGACAAAATTGTTGTTTATCCTCATATTTTAGATTTGTTAAAAAATCTGAAAGAACAAGGAAAAACACTTTATTTGTGGACACTGAGAGGGAGAACCTCAACTTTACAAATTATGAAAGAGCAAATGCTCTTATCTTATTTTACAAATGTTTATTGCGGAACAGATATTTTTCCCAAGCCATCTATTCAAGGTCTTATGACCATTATACCTAGTTGGGAACCTTCTGAAATGCTGATGATAGGTGACGGTTTTCATGATATGCAAGGAGCCAAAAATATTGGTTGTAAATGTATTGGTGTTTTATGGAATGGACTAGGAGGAGAAAAAATACTACAAGATTTAGGAGCAAATTTTTTGGCCCATACCCCTTTAGATTGTTTACAACATATAAAAGTATTAGAGGAGTCCCATGTTTGATCGCTTAAGTGATAAATTAACTCAGACCTTAAAGAAAGTCAGAGGACTACATAAAATTTCTGAAAACAATATAGATGAAATTCTCAAAGAATTAAGAACATCTTTATTAGAAGCGGATGTTCATTTTAAAGTTGTTAAAGATTTTTTAAATACAGTCAAAGAAAAATCTTTAGGAACAGCAGTTATTAAAGGTGTGCGTCCTGATGAACAGTTTATTAAATTGGTTCAGGATGAACTGACACATCTTATGGGTGAAAAGGCCACTGAATGGATTCCCAGCGGTGGTAAAAATTTTGCTCTGCTAGTTGTAGGGCTTAATGGAGCTGGTAAAACAACCTTTTCCGCTAAAATTGCCAAGTATTTAACGGATAAGAAAAACAAAAAAGTACTTTTAGTTCCAGCCGATACTTTTCGTCCTGCCGCTAAAGAACAATTAAAAATTTTAGCACAAAAAAACAATCTTCCTTTTTTTGATACGGACTTCTCACAAACACCAGAAAAGTTTTTAAAGGCCGCTCATCAGTATGCTGAGGATCATCATTATGAAGGACTGATCGTGGATAGTGCGGGAAGACTGCAAACAGATTCTGAACTTATGCAAGAATTGTCAGTCATGCAAAAAAATTTGATAAAACTTCGAGAGACTCAAACTCTTTTAGTGTTAGATGCAATGACAGGACAAGAATCTTTAACCGTTGCCAAAACTTTTCATGAAAAATTAAAATTAGAAGGAACCGTTCTTTCTAAAATGGACGGAGATGCCAAGGGGGGAGCCGCTCTTTCTTTAAGGGCGGTGACGAGAATCCCTATTCTTTTTTTATCCACAGGGGAGAAGATTTCGGATTTAGAAATTTTTCATCCAGACCGCTTAGCTTCAAGGCTTTTAGATAAGGGTGATGTGGTTTCTTTAGTAGAGAAAGCTCAAGAGATGGTAAGTGAAGAAGAAGCTCAAGATCTTATGAAAAAAATGACAGAAAATCGTTTTACTCTGATGGATTTTGGAAAACAAATTCAGGGCATGAAAAAAATGGGTTCTTTTGAATCAATTTTGAAATTTATTCCAGGAGTAGGTGGGGCTATCAAGCAGATGGGAGATCTCTCAGCTCCTATGAAGGAAATGGACAAATTTGATATTATTCTTTCTTCCATGACTCATAAAGAAAAAGAAAATAGAGTTTTGTTAAAAGAGGAATCTAGACGTAAAAGAGTGGCAAAAGGATCAGGCACGACTCTTAAAGATGTGGATCTTTTTTTACGTAAATTTGATGAAATGCAAAAAATGATGGGAATGTTTAGTGGAATGGGGAAAAAAGGTCTTAAAGGTATGGGAATGCCACCTTTTGGACAAGGTGGAGGGCCTTCTAAAATGCCTAAAAATCCTAAAAATAGTGAAAAAAAAGACCCTTGGGGTAAGAAATATTTTTGACTTCCCGCCTCTTTTTAGGTGATAATCCATTCTTTTAAAATAAATGAAAGGAACGTTATGATTGTTATTCGTATGGTTCGAGTTGGAAGAGTAAATAGCCCTCTTTATACTTTAGTGGCGGCTGATGAACGCAAACCTAGAAATGGGGCTTTCATTGAAAAATTGGGTCAGTATACTCCCAATGGTAAAGAAGAGCTTACAGCGATTAAAGTGGAAAGAGTTAAACACTGGATTTCCAAAGGTGCTCGTTTAACAGATACGGTACGAACTCTTTTCCGCAAACATAATATTGACACAAAAGCAGCATAACCTTCTTTCTTTGAGGTATTTATGTCGAGTGAATTAAAAGACCTAATTGAAAATATTGCTAAACATTTAGTTGATTCTCCTGACCATGTAGAAGTAAGTGAAGTAGTGGGAGAACAAACCACTGTGATTGAACTTAAAGTTGCACCGACAGATCTTGGGAAGGTGATTGGGAAACAAGGTCGTACCGCAGGTGCACTTCGCACTATCTTAACAGCCGTTTCTACCAAAATAGGTAAACGCTGTGTCTTAGAAATTATTGAGTGAAAGAAGAACAAGAACTCTTACAATTAGGTATTATAGAACGAGGGCACGGGCTTAAGGGTGCTGTTATTTTACGTCTTTTTAATGAAGAAAATAGTGTTTTGAAAGAACGAAAACCTAAACTTCTCTTAATAAGTAAAAATGATAAAAAAAAATATGAGTTACAGTTAAAAGAGATTACCTTTGGCAATAAAGTTATCGTAAGTTTTGAAAATATTAACTCCTTAAATGACATTGAACCTCTTCTTCCTTGTGATGTTTTTATTCGTAGAAAAGATTTACCTTTGCTTCCCCAAGGCACATATTACATTCAAGATGCCATAGGACTTAAAGTTTTTTCACAAGAAAGAAAATACTTAGGAGAGTTAAAAGAATTTTATTCCAATGGAGCACAGTTAGTGGCGGTGATTATTGAGCAAAAAAATAAAATAGAAATTCCTTGGGTGAAAGAATTTTTAATTCAATTTGACTGGGATAAAAAAGAAGTTATGGTTCATGCCCCAGAATATCTGCAAAATAGCTAGAGATCACCCCATGAAAAAAATATGGATTTTGACTTTGTTTCCTGAATACTTCACCCCTTTTTTTGAAAAAGGCGTTTCTTCCAGAATTAAAAATTATTGTGAGATACATATCATCTCTTTACGTGATTATGGGTTGGGACTCCATAAAAGTGTTGACGATCATCCTTATGGAAAAGGAGAAGGAACACTTTTACGAATTGATGTTTTAGATAAAGCTATTTTAGATATTATAAAAAAAGCCAATGCTTCACTTGCTGATTTTACAATGATTTGTCCTACGGCGAGAGGAAAAGTTTTTAATACCGTTACGGCTAAAGAAATTTCTCAAAAACTAATCACAGAAACAGATAAGAATATTCTTTTTCTCTGTGGTCGTTACGAAGGGTTTGACCAGCGTCTTTTTGATTTATATTCCATCTCTGAAATTAATGTGGGAGATTTTGTGCTAACAGGAGGAGAGCTTCCTGTCATGACTATTTTAGATGCAAGCCTGCGTTTTATTCCTGGTTTGTTAGGAAATAATAAATCTAGTCAGCAAGATTCTTTTGAAGAAGGTCTTTTAGAACAGCCACAATATACCCGTCCTGCTAATTATAAAGGGCTTGAAGTCCCTGCTATTCTTTTATCAGGTCATACTAAAAATATAGAAGATTATCAGAGAGAAGAGCGTAAAAGAGTCACGCAGGTTTTAAGACCTGATCTCCTCAAAAAAAAGGTAAAAGAATGACAACTATTTATCTAGGCCTTGTGCATCATCCTATTTTAAATAAAAGGGGAGCGGTTGGAACAACTTCAGTCACCAATTTAGATATTCATGATATCGCTAGGGCCTCCAAAACTTTTGGTATCAAGAAATATTTTATTATTACACCTCTTGTTCCTCAGCATGAGCTGGTGAGTAAAATTTTGGGGCATTGGGAAAGCGAAGAGGGGGCCATTTATAATCCAGACCGACAAGAAGCATTGAGCGTCGCACAACTAAGTTTTTCGGTACAACAAGCGCAGGAAACAATCCATCAATTAGAACAGAGAGAACCTCTTTTAGTGGTCACAGGGGCCAATTTTAAGGAATGCCATGGGAATGAAATAGATCTGTTAACCTTAAGTCACAAGCTTGACAAAAGGCCTATCTTCCTGTTATTTGGTACAGGCTGGGGATTAGCACAAGAAATTACCCAAGTGGCTGATTTTAAACTTGCACCTATCAATGGTTCGGGCCATTATAACCACTTGTCAGTAAGAAGTGCTGTGTCCATTTATTGTGATAGATTAAACCAAGCACAAATAAAATTAAGAGGAAGTTTATGAACTTAGTCGATAAAGTAAATCAAAACCACGTAAATGCAAACCCTAAAGAGTTTCCTGATTTTTCTTCAGGTGATGAAGTAAAAGTGCATGTGAAAATTCAAGAAGGAGCTAAATTTCGTATTCAGCTTTTTGAAGGTGTTTGTATTGCCACTAAACATAGAAATAAATTAAGCGGGCATTTTCGTGTACGCAAAGTTTCTAGCGGTGGTGTAGGAGTAGAAAGAGTATTTCCTTATTTCTCACCAAGTGTTGCGAAAGTAGAAATTGTGAACAAAGGTAAAACTCGTCGTGCCAAACATTATTACTTAAGAGAGCGTAGTGGGAAAGATGCGCGTCTTGAGGTTGATTTTAGTAAAAGTGAGTGATTTGATCCTCCTGATCTGATACTTTTAAAAGGGCCTTTTTAAGGCCCTTTTTTTATGGCTAATTCGGATAAACATCGAATTTCGTCGTTAAAAAATCTTAAAATATCGGTCACATACTTCTATGTATGCTCCCTCTATTTTAAGATTTTTTGCCTAGAACTTCTCGTTTCTCCAAATTAGAAGAAACTATGTATCTTGATTGCAAATATATTAAAGGGAAAAATCATCTGCTAGGTGTGGATGAAGTAGGGCGTGGTCCGTTAGCTGGACCTGTGGTTGCTTGCACCGTCATTATCTTTTCAGAACACATAAAAGATCAGTTGAACCTTTTAAAAAAGTTAGGAGTCACAGATTCTAAAAAACTTAGTTCGTTAAAGCGTAAAAAAATATTAGAATATTTAAAAATAGATATCTCTAAGCTTGAAACAGGAAAAATATTTTTAGCAAGAGAGATGTCTTTTGCACTATCAGAGATATCTAATCCCATTATTGATAAAATTAATATTTTACAGGCTTCCTTATTATGTATGAGGAAATCTTCTCAAGTTCTTTTTCATAAATATAAAAAAGAAATTAAAAAAGATGGTGCTGCTTTACTAGTGGATGGAAAATTTGCACCCTGTTTAGAGATTCCTTATGTAAAGGAATATCCGATCATTAAAGGGGATAGTAAAATGCGCTCTATTGCTCTGGCCTCTATCATTGCGAAGGAATATCGGGATCAATATATGCAGAAAATGCATAAAAAATATCCAGCTTATGGATTTGATCGGCACATGGGGTATGCTACTGCCTTCCACCGACAGCAAGTGAAAGAGTGGGGGATGTCACCCATCCATAGAAGAACTTTTTGCAGGAATATTTTAGCTGAGCTATCAGATGAATAAAGGAGACTCTTGGGAACTTAAGGTTTCTGAGAAGTTGCACGATCAAGGGTTGCCACTGCTGATTTCTCCTTTGCTTCTTAGAAGTAAAAATTGTGGCCAAATTGATCTAGCTTATTTTAAAGAAAATACTTGTGTCGTGGTAGAAACAAAAAATAAACCTATCATTTCACGAAATCAAAAAAATCGTCTTACAAGGGCGCTCAGTCTTTTAGCTCTTATTTTTAAGAAAAAAATTTATTTTTTTATTTCCACACCCAAAGAAGAATTCGAGGGAGAATCTTCTTTTTTAAAAAACTCATTAGAATCAAAAATAAAAAAATCTTCATCTCCGTAAGTATAGAGAATCGTTTTTTCTCTTTCTTCTAAGGGTTTGAAGAACATAAAATACTCTTCAGAATAAGGGAGTCTCCAAAAACATCCATTTTCCTCTGATTGTATTTTTTGAGCAAGATTACAAATAAAAGAGTCTTTTTTATTCCCTATTTTGTCAGGGTGATTATGACAGATCTGAGGGATTGTCACTTTAATGGTAAACTGAAACTTATCTTTACCAAGTTTTTGATTAAGTTTTGGTGCAGACCCTTGATAGTTATAAGTTCCATTGAGATTGGTGTCTTCTAGCTCTGGACAAACAAGTTTTTCTTGAGAAAAAGAAGAAAAAGAGTAAAAAGTAAAAATTAAAGCGAATAGAATCTTCATATGTGTTTCCTTTTGGGACACCCACTATACGGCCAACAAAATGAAAAAAGATTCAAAAAAAAACTTACATTTCTCTAATTTTGAAAAGTACGTTTTTTTCCACCATGTAAAATATTAAGGTCAGAAGTGTGATCATTTTCCATATCAAAAGACTCAATATATTTTTCAATATCTTGAGAGTTTCCTTGAGCATAGAGCTTAAAAACTCTTAAAAATTCATTCTTAACATTAGAAAGAGTTAAACGAGCGCTATCATTTTCAGAATTAATACTACAAATAGTATCCACAAATTGTCCAATACCAGAAGAGCCAACAAACTCCACCATTTCCATATCCACAGTAACCTTACTGTAAGGGTTAGCGTTCAATAAAACTTTAAGTTCTTTGCGCAGAGGAATCGAAGTGTCATAGTCCAAACCTCCACGCATTTGCACAACAATGTTGCCATGGATGTCGGTGATGATGTGGGCTCTGATACTCATGTTTCCTCCTGCTGAAATTTTTTTCGGAACATCCTGTTCCAAAAGTATTTATTATTCTAAGCAGGAAAAGAACTCTTGGCCATGGGGAAGTGTTTGCCTGTGCTTTTCCAGTCTCCCGTTCAGGGGCATTATGACACTATGGAAACAACTCATGGAAAACTCATTCTACTGACTACTCCTATTGGTAATTTGCAGGATCTTACAGGACGAGTAAAAGAAGTTTTAGAAAAGGGAATTTATTTTGCCTGTGAAGACACTCGAACTTTTAAAGATCTATTGGGGCATTTAGGAATTTCGTTAAGTGATAAAAAACTTTATGCTTTTCATGATCATTCTCAAGAGGAGAGTTCACAGAAATTCTTAGATATTTTGCAAACAGGGGAGAATCTTTATGTGGTATCAGATGCAGGAAGCCCTGTGGTTTCTGATCCTGCCTATCCTCTTATTAAAGCAGTTTTAAAAGCAGGTTTTGAGATAGACACTTATGCGGGAGTGAGTTCTGT
>JAGOVR010000184.1 GCA_018060635.1 Bacteriovoracaceae bacterium | reverse complement strand
GCCGCTTTCCCTGTAATCAATGTTCAAGCCTTCTTGGAAGATGGTAAGGCCCATGACGTGGATTCATCCGATCTCGCTTTCCGTATTGCCGCTCGTATGGCTATGCGCCAAGCTATTAAGGATGCAAGTCCTATTCTTTTGGAACCTATTATGAAAGTGGAAGTGGAAACACCAGATGAATACCAAGGTTTTGTCATTGGGGATTTATCATCAAGACGTGGAATTATTCAAGCCTCAGAAGCATCTGACTTAGGGGGAGTAGTTATTAACTCTCAAGTTCCTCTTTCTGAAATGTTTGGATATGCTACAGAGCTTCGTTCAGGAACTGCTGGAAAAGCTTCTTACACCATGGAATTCTCTCACTACACTCCTTGTCCTAATAATATACAAGAGAAAGTGATGGAGGCTCGTAAAGAAAAAGCTATGTCTAGAGATTAATCGGAATTTTATGCATTCATGGAAGGAAGAGTCTTTAAATAAATTAAAAACTCTTCCTTCTTTTTTTTCATCTGAGTTAACTCAATTTCTTCAGCATCTTTTTTTACAAGGGTATTCTGTCATTTTAGTGGGGGGAGCTACACGGGATTTTTTAGAATCAGGAAAACTTTCCACAGATTTAGATTTTGAACTTCGTCATAGTGAATCTTTAGAAGGGGAGAAGTGGCTGAGGAGATTAGGGCAACTTAAGTTTTTTCTGCAAGATCATGATTATCAAGTTGTAGAGCAACCTTACGGAATTTTTCAAATAAATCTTTCGGCGCAAGAAAAAATTGAACTATCTTCGGCTCGCACAGAATTTTATTCAGAAGAAAATAAGAAGAATCCCATGCATAAAGGTTTCCAAGTTAAATTACAAAGCCAGATGGATACGGTTGAATCTTTCAAGCGTAGGGATTTTACTTTGAATGCTATAGGATTGGAGATGGGGAAAGACAAGTTAGTCGTTCACGATCCTTTTGCAGGAATAGAAAGCTTAAAAGAAGGAACGTTGGAATTATGCTCGGCTGATTTTTTATATGATCCCGTAAGATTTTTAAGAGCTTTACGATTTAAAATTAAGAAAAAATTGGATTATGGAGAGCAATTAGAAAAAAAATTATCTCTGTTTAATTTGATGAACTTGACTCATTTTTATTTTTTTGAAGAGGCTTTTAAGAGTGGAGATGTTTTTGTTTTTTTTAATATATTCTTTTCATCTTGTGAGAAATACCAAATCCCTATTTCGTTGGAAGTAATGTCATTTACTTTTTTAAAAAACATTCAGTCTTTGCATCCCGTAAATAATAAAGAAGATTTTTGTAAGGTCCTTTGTTTTCCAAAAAATAACGTAACCCAAGAAAAAATCATTCATATCGCCTCAGCACTGGGGATTAAAAAGAAAGATATCTTAAGTATGTTTAAAGCAAGTAACGCTTAGACGATTCTATTCATTTTCCATGCAAAGGTAAATTTTCTCTTCAGGTAATCCACAAGCTAAAAGCATTTTTTTTACTTTGCCTAGAATTGTCATTCGTAGTTCTTGATTGTAGCGAACCTTGCCGTCTTTATCTTTAATAAGGTGAGCCGCTAAAAGTTCAGACGTCGGATAATTTTTTTCTACTTCTCGGTAAACATCCTTAGTAAAGCGCACAACTCCCAGTGAGAGATAAGAAATATTTTTTAAGTTCAAATGAGTATTCATTAAATTGATAAGTTGTTCATAATCTTTATCTAAAGTTTGACTCCAAATAATAGGATCTAAATGAATGGCCACAGGGAAACCCTGTTTTTGTAAAGTTGCCATAGCAGAGAGACGCATAGAAAGGGATGCCGCTTTGTGATCATATTTTTTTACCGCATTTTCTGGAGAGAGAGAATAACTGATAATTACATTTTGTAGTGGTTGCATTTTGAGTAGTGGTTCAAGCTGAGAGGATTTCGTTCTAAGCTCTAGGGAAGCTTGGGTATGTTTAGAGAAAAAATCAAAATAAAAGGGTAACTCTCCTGTAAGATGAGAGAGATTGAGAGAATCACTGAATTCTCCTGCATGAAACCAAATTTTTTGTTCAGGATGTTTTTCTATAACTGTTTGCATTTGATTTAAGATGTCTTGGTGATTTACAAAAAGGACAATATCAGGAGAGTAAAAGTAACCTTGGAGATAACAATATTCACATTCATAAATGCAGTTGTAGGCGTGGATAAAATAATAGTGAGGGTCACCCTTAGTTCCATAAGCAGGAGGAGCTTCCTTTACCAAGGCCCCTTTTTTTTCGCCTAAAAAAAGATTCAGATCATCTCGCTTATGCAAATAGGGTTTGCGAACTTTGCCAAAGACATCTTCAATCTTTTTAATAGTTGTTTGTTCAACTTTTGGGAATTGTTTTAAAATATGGATGACCTGAGGATTTCCCTGAACAGCTTCTTCTATAAATATACGCTTAAAGTTCATAGGAGAGTCTGCATTTTTTGGAGAAGTTGAGAGGTTCTTCTTTTTGCATTTTCTTCTTGTTTAGCCACATTCAAAAGATCTAACTCTTGCATGATAATTCCAGATTCTTTTTTATGGCGCAAGGAAAGCTTTTGCAAAAGTTCTTCAAATTGTTTTTTCTGAGAAACTGTGAAGTAAAAGCC
>JAGOVR010000183.1 GCA_018060635.1 Bacteriovoracaceae bacterium | reverse complement strand
CACAGTTAATAAAAACTTTCGAAAGCCTCATCGAAAATCCAAAAATATATTCATGATCTTTTTGATTGTTGATTAGTAAATAGTCTATCGAAATCACACCACTAACACAAACCAACTCAGGAAAAGGTAAAACAAAATTATAGGGTACAACGCCAATTTTCGCTTAGCAGGAGGAATCATCTCCCCGACAAACGCAATCGAACCTGAATATATATGCTTATACACGTCGAAGCCCAGAGAAAACTCACCCCTACCACCCCTAGCTTGAAAATTGAAGGAATCCAACTTTGAATGAAAACCATAAGAAATGAAGCCACATTAATCGGGAACAAACAATAGCCAAGTAAACTTGCTGCTTGAAAAAAACTCATCTCAGAACCCAAAAAGTTGGCATTAATAAAGACTACTAAGGAGCCTACCCACATGATCACAAATATAGAAGTGATGATAGTCTTGCTTTAGCTCTCAGTCCGAATTGATAGAGTAGTACATAACAACAAGCATAAAACCAATGGTCCCCATAAGTCCCCTAAATTACAAAAGATTTACAATTTCTTAACTCTTTGTGGGCAGTTTCCCTAAGAGAAGGCAACATTGCATATCTTAGTTTCACACAAATATTCCTGATGTCCCTCATCTTTATAGTGGAAAAAGTACTATTGTCTAATAGACTGGCTCATCAAGATCCATCTCTGCCTGAGGTGGTGGTTCAGGTATTCCATCTGACATGATATCTTCCTATTCTTTTTTGGTGGCCATTTTTTTACAAATCAAATCTGAATGAAATAACTCAAGAGCATAAAGAATCATAACATGCTTATCGTCTTCCTTAATTTACGTTTGTGAGAATTTTTTTAAATCGGCCTCGACATCCTTGCCACAAACTGCTTAAATTTACCCCCATGCTTTTCCTATAAAAATGTGTAAATTTCTTTAGTTTGAGTCACTCTAGCTTCTTTGGCAGCTTCTAACTCTTATATAAACTCATAGGAAGACTTATAAGTAAACAATTCAGGCTCATTCATTAGACAGTGGTCGGTTTCATAATCGTTGTCCTTAATTTAAGGAGAGGACAGGATACGGAAGAGGTCAGCGTGCTGTTAACCAGATTCCTCAAGGAGATTGCTGAAGAGATCCTATTCTTTGATCGCTTACTGGAAGGTTTCGAACATAAGGTGATATTGAAAGAGAAGTATATATATTATAAACACAACATATCAAGTGAGCTTAATTTGGTAATTTAAAAATGGATGCTGAAAAGCCGTTTCAGGAGTCAATCTATTTTTAGGATTTAGAGCCAAGCAATTCTCTAAAAAATCTTTAAAGTTATTCAATATTTTAGGCTCCTATTCGAATCTACTGTATCTTTTCAGCATGCTGAGCAATTCTCTCTCAGGAGATATCCCGATTTGCATCTTGGTAGCAGTGATCTCCTTTGTATTTTTGTCATAATAACTAAAAAGGAAATTAAACTATGAGTCAAAATATTTGTCGAAATGTTTACATTTCTTCAACATTTTCACACTGAACTTACCCTTTGTCTACATCATGAGTTTAATCATCTAGTTATTACTGTTACCCTAAAACAAAAAATGACCAGTAAACAACTCAAATAGACTACATCCGACGGCCCAAGTATCTATCCCATAGCGCTGCTCTAATGGCATCTAACAGCCTAAAATGATTTCAGGAGCTCTATAATATCGAGCGACTAAGTATTATATCTAGGTAGAATGCTCTTAAACGAAAAAGGCTGTTCCGAAATCAGCCAGCTTAATAGTCTTCATACTGAGATCCATCAAAAAATTATCAGGCTTAATGTCAGCATGAATTATTTTATGTTTACGGAGCTAATGGAGGCTCAAAAACATCGATATGGCGTACTGTCTTATATGCTAAAGAGCAATTTTATCTTGATTTTTACGAGTATAACTCCTAAGATCAGGACCTAACAACTAACAAACTAAAAAAAGATGACCGTCTTAATGAAAATAATCCAACATTTTCATCACATTTTAGCATTTTTTGATTGCTGATAGAATTTTATATTACCTCTATCCACTTGCAACAGTTGCTTAATTTTTTCTTAAAATCTTCAGAGCAACTTCCTTTCTTTCAGCACTTTCATCCTCAGCTTTAGCCACAACTCCGAAAACTCCTTTACCAATTTTATCAAGCAATTTGTATTTCTTTCCAACAACTTTTCCACTGTAAACATTATAATAGCCTTGCTCATCAGTCATCTCGCCTTTCTTATCTTCTAATTTATGTTCAACATTCGCATCGTCAGCAAACATATCAATATCTTCCCCTTCACTCTCTTCTTTCTTCTTTTGTAAAGTTTGAGAAAATCCTACATATTTTTATTGATTTTTTTCTTATCGCTCAGGTCGAGCTGTATTTTCAAACTCAGCATAAATCTTTTTTCTCAGCTCTATTCTTTTTTTGATCTCATTCTCACGACTTCTAAAGCCATCAGGTTCTGACTACGGATCAGACATAGCTGGATATAAGAGATCAAATTAATTATCTTAATCACATAAACGAATAAATGAAAAACACTTATTTTACTGTGAGGTACTTTCTGGAAAGCCTTGAGATCAAAAGCAACCCACTCTTCACAAG
>JAGOVR010000182.1 GCA_018060635.1 Bacteriovoracaceae bacterium | reverse complement strand
TTGCTTTCTTTAGCTTTATGCCAAGTTAATTCAGGAATATCAAAAGACATTTTTTTTAAATAACTATATTTTTCTCTCTCTGTTTTTATCTTGATATCATCTGTTATAAGATCAACGGCCTTAAAATTTAAAAAAGTACAAAGAGAAAATGAGTCTTTACGACCCATAAGCCCTGCCACAATATTACGCTGAGATGTGGGTTTTTCTAAATTTAATTCCTGCATCTTTTGAGCTAGATGTATAAACTGAGCTTCTGTACAAAAAATTTCTCCTCTTACTTCAAAATTTAATAACTCGCTACTTATGTGATTAGGAATAGAATTTATCCATAAAATTTTTTCTAAAATATCTTCACCAAAACTTCCATCTCCTCTGGTTTTAGCTAAATGCAGAAATCCTTTTTCATAGATGAGAGAACAACTCACCCCATCTATTTTGTAGGTGCTCACAACATCTCTTTCTTCTCTCCAAGATTCTAAATCCTCTAATTCATAGGTTTTCATAAGTGAGAGCATCTTGGTTTTATGAGCAATTTTTTGCTTATGCTGGGTAGAGGCCCCTACCATAGAAAGGATGGGATGGTCGGGAGCTATTTTCTTAAGGTGGTCTTCTAACTTATCAAAATCAGCATCACTTATTTTAGGCTTACCCAAATAATACAATTCTTTATGCTGTTTTATTTGTTGTGCTAATTTTTTTATTTCATCTTTCATGACATTTTTTTACCACAAAACCTATGAAATTTCTTATACTTTCCCCTATGCATAGTGAACTTCTAAATTCTTTTAAAAATAAAAAGATAGCTCTTGTTTTATCAGGAGGGGTAGTTAAGGCCAGTGCTTGGCATTTAGGTGTGGTTAAAGCGTTATATGACATAGGGTTTAATCTCAAAAAAGAAGGGGAAACTCAAAATTTAGTAATTTCTACCTTAGTAGGCTCTAGTGCTGGATCTCTCATTCATATGTTTTTAGCTTGTGGTCACCATCCTCAAGATATTATGGATGCCCATCAGGGCAAGAAAAATTCTTTTAAATCTATTGGGTATCGAGACCTTTTATTCATTAAAAAAAATCCCAAAGGTCCTAAAAATGAAAAACGCTATCAGTATTTTGAAGGACTCCCCTTTGGAATTAAAGAGCTGGCCAAACCTATTGCTAATATTTCTGGATTTTTTTCTACGGCAGGACTTGCTGAATATTTAAAAGAAAATGTTTTAGAAAAAAATAATTTTAAAGATTATCCTTTGGATATTTTTATTGTGGCTAGTTATCTCGACCTCCCTCGCAAAGCTATTTTTTGTAAAAAAGAAATAATTTCTCGCAACCCTGAAAATATTTATAGAATGGATGCCAGTCTTTCTGATGCTGTTGCGGCTAGCATGAGTGTTCCTCCTTTATACTCTCCTTATGCTATTGAAAATAAGCAAAATAGCGAATGGGAGTACTTCTTAGATGGAGAAATAAGAGATACGCTTTCTTCTCATATAGCAGAAGAAAATAATTGTGATCTTATTATTAACTCTTGGACTTACACTCCTTATGAATGGAATTCTGAAATTGGTTCTCTAGTTAACTATGGTATCCCTGTCATTGGACTCCAATCTATTTGTCTACTCATTCATAAAAAAATCACCCAAGATCGTTATAATAAGAAAAAACAATTAGACGCTTTAGATGCTGTTTCTCATTATCTAAAACAAGAAAGACTCGATTCTCATAGTAAAAAAATCTTAGAAATTTTAGAAGAAAAACTAGAGTTTAAAAAAAATATTAAACATATTGATATTTGCCCTGTAGCGGGAGATCACGATATTTTTTTGAATAATTCTTTTTCTCTTAATCCTGAATTAGCTTTAATGGCTTTTAATCGTGGTTATGCCAGAACTTTTGAAGTCTTTAAATATGCTCAACCAGAAGAGGCCCTTTAGGATTACAATAAGTTTTTAGATGTTTGGTGTATGCCCCCTGTCTGATAGTTAAATCAAACATTCCCTCTTGATGACCTGAAATTAAAATACTTCTAACTTCCATTTCTTTAGAAAGAGCTTCTTTGTTATATTGCAATCCATCTAAAGCGATAACTGAAATTTCTGCTTCAAAACCACCATAAATAGAACGAGCTGAAGATTTTATTTCATCAATAGCGCTACTGCTTTTAATCAGAACAACACACTGTTGCTTTAAATTGACTGAATGAATATCCTCATGTTTGGCATAAATAAGAGATAAATATTCAGGGCTAGGAACTTCTAAATCCTCTTGTTCTAAAAATCCTAAGTAGTATGTTACTTTTTCATGATTTAATGAAAGATAGATTCTCTCTCCTTTGAAGCCCAAATAATAAGGAACTTCAAAACGATTTAAAGCTCTTTTTTCTATTTGTTTAGAAGTATCTAGTGTTTTACCTGATAATAAACCCAATTGATTCTCATTTAAGTGCAAGGGATCTTTAGTTTTTTGAGAAAGAGGGATATTTTCATAAAAATTTACAAACTTACTTTTAATTTCCACAGGTGCAAAGACGTCATAAGAGAGTGCGTCTTCTTGTATAAAAATATTTTTTAAAGCTTCTCTACCATCAGTAAATTGATAGGTAACCGTAGCGTTGCCTAAATCTACATCTGTAAAAAGAACATAC
>JAGOVR010000052.1 GCA_018060635.1 Bacteriovoracaceae bacterium | reverse complement strand
CTTTATGTGATCTCAAGGAATTTTCTTTGCAAGACCATAACGCTCTAGAATCACTTTACAATAACACCTATCCTCATGCTCCCTATCATTCTGAACATAAAATGAATTTTTTTAGATCTCGCTTTGCCTTAAGAGAATCTCTAAAAAGATTAGACTACTCTTTAGATTATGATGTTCTTGTTTTACAAGATTTTCACTTCCTAAAAAAATTCCCAGAAATAAAGATATCTGTTTCTCATACTCAGGAATGCGCTATGAGCTTAGTCACTATCAATCCGTTGATAAAATCTTTAGGGTGCGATATAGAAAAAAAATTACGACCTTATTCTAGTGCTATAGAAAAAAAAATAGGAGCTAAGACTTTAGAAGAATGGACACTCAAAGAAGCTTGCTACAAAGCTCTGACTCTTTCTCATAAAACTGTAATGGCCAAAGACATTGAATTAAAAAACAATTCTTTTCATTATCAGGGGACTCGCGGAGAGATTGTCTCTCTGCCTCATTCAACTTATTTCATCTCCATAGCTTTTATTTTTTAGGCAAAAAAAAGCCCCGAATTTCTTCGGGGCTTTTGATATCTAAAATAAAATGCTTGATTTATTTATGACCACAAGTTCCACTACACTTATAAATCTCTGCAATTTTTGCGGCTACTTTAGCTTTATCCGCTTCTGCAATCACACCGTTAGCGTCAGGAGTAATTCCCGCCCATGATGGATGGAATACGTAAATCTCTGTTCTTCTATCTAGCGCCGAATTGTTTTCTTGAGTAATACGATGTTCTTCTCCAAACCCATCAACAAAAAGAATTCGCTCTACTGGTAATGCATACTCATCACTACTAAGTGATTGAAAAACCTCAGTACTTCTTTTTCTAGAAAGTGATAAGTTTTTAGCATTTTCTCCGGACGCACTGGCATGGCTTAAGATAGCAATGTAATAGTCTTTAGTTCCCCAGAATGTTGCCGCTAAATTATTAAGAACCTCATCTGTAAAAGTCATCACAGATTTTCCAGTTTGAAAATGGTTAGTGATAACAAAAGAAAGAACATTTCCATCTTTTTCTTCAACAATTCTTAGTAAGTTTTCTATCGTACCGAATTGCTTAATAACAGACTGATTTCTTTTCGCCTTAGAAATTGTATCCTTAATTTGATTAAATCCTTTTGTGCTTAAAAAACCACTATCAGGAGTATCATCTTTTTTCTTCTCTCCAGGAATAGTAACTGTTCCTTCACGCCCTGTACTATCCGTTACTTTTACTTCGGTATCCTTCGCTTTATCTGCCTTTTCACCCAATATATCTAACGCCGCTTGCTTATTAATCGAAGGCCCCTTGTTTACTGTTGCATCTAGTGGAACATAATCTTCACTATCTTGTTTCGCACTCCACTGATAAGTTGCACCCTCTGCCGCATCTTTTACTTTCAAATCTCCTGTTACAGGATCTATTTCTACGGTAAGTGGATCTTTTGCTTGAGGAAATGTAACACCTTCCAAAACGCCGTCCTTCATCCCTTGAGCTTTCGCAACAATCTTATGAGGAGCTATATCTTTTGTATTTCCTAGAGCTTTAGCTAAATCTAGTTGCGGCCCTGTTTGATCTTCTATTTTCTTACCATCTACAGACCATTCTACGGGTAAAATGCTGTCGCAATTCACAAGCATATTTCCATCATTCTGAGGAGATGTAGTTAAATTAAGAGCTACTGGCGACTGTGTTTTTTCAAGAGTCACAGGGGCCCCAAGACTTCCTTCTTTTCCTTGCGCAGGAGATTTAGCAGTAATCGTATGAGGTTTTCCATCTTTCACTAAGTCAGAAAGCTTCACACTATCTTTACCATCTAATTCTTCTACTTTTTTTCCATCCACAAACCACTGAGTATCACTAGGAGCATCGGTACACGTAATCTCCATATCGCCATCAGCTAGTTTTTTTCCTTGAAGAGCTAAAAACTTTTGAGCTTCTGGATCAACACCTTCATCTTTTTTAACGTCAACTAAATTCCCATCAGCATCTTTAACTGTAATGCTCCCATCGGCATTTTTATCTACTGTAAACGTAGTTATAACCTCACCAGGTTTTCCTTCTGTTGTTTTTTCTTTTATAATGAACGAATACGCTCCAACCTCTTTACCTTTGAGAATAGAATTAAAATCAATGATTCCATTATCATCAACTTGAATTTCTTCATCGCCTAAAAAATAATAAACACTTCTAAGAATAGTCGGGTCTATGGTTAAAATACCTTCTTTGAAACTAACACTGTCTTTAATACTTTTTGCACTAATATCAGCTTTAGCATTATAGCCATTACCATCTGAGGTTAATCCATCTGAATCAGATTTCTTATCATCTTTGTTATCAGTTAAGGCATCTCCACCCGATACTTCTTCTGCAACATCTTTTACTCCTCCACAAGAAGTAAGAAGTGTGGACAGCAAGGTTAAAATAAAAAGTGACGTTAAAAACCTTTTCATAAATATTCTCCTCAAATTAAGAACGTTATATATAAGATATCAAGCACTGCACTGCAATAGTTATGCCCGATTTTAGTGAATTTTCTGGGGGCTAGGTAAAATTTACATTCTTTTTTAATATTAAGAAGTTGGACTATCTCAGAAGGCTTAATTAAAAAACAATAGGTTAGAAATAAATGTCTAAATTTTAGTCATTTTAAAAAATTTGACTAAAATTTCTACAACTCTCCGCCTAGTAAGCAGGAAGTTCAAGAAAACCCTAAAAGAGACCGATGATACAATGAATTCATTATGAAAATTATTATTTTGCTGTCTCTATTTTTTATTTCTACAACACTAAGAGCTGATTATAAAAATTGCCTTGTAGTGGGAGAAACAGTGAATGGATGTGTTTACTCCATATGTTTAGAAGAAAATCATAGCAAATTCTACGTTTATAAATGTAAAGAGCAAAAAAAACCAACCTTACTTGAAGCCGCTCAATTTGATGTGGTTGTACACGCTTTTGGTTGGGATAAAAAAAGATATAATACTGAAAAAAATTTAAAGGTTGCCTATGCCGCTGGTAACCTTGACCAAGATTTACAAATTCTGAATATGAATCAATGCTCCGTTGCGCTTTATGAAGAATCTATGAATTTCACCCCCCAGCAAAAAGGAGTGAAAGGGAAATATGGTTCTACTTTTTCTAAGTATCGTTGCTACCACATGGAAATAATCAGAAAAATGATGGAATTAAATAAGGAAGCACTTACAAAAATTAAAGATCTTCAGCCTTATTTTGCTCAGAAAGGAAAAAGTGCCTACGATGTATTTTCACTTTTTTTTAAAGAGGATGGAACCTTAAAGGATTTTAAACAATGGGAGTTTTTTAATAGTGAAGGATTAAAACGCCCTGTCACTCATATTTCTCCTCTGCCCAATGGACCTATTCCTACTTATGGCAAGATAGTTGGAGAATCTGAAATTCCAGAAGCGTCTAAAAGCTTCCAAGAACTACGAACATTAGCTGAGGACTTTTTTAAAAAAGCTAGAAGTATTTCTCCTGATTATCGCCCTTGGCTTATTCACACAGAAAATCCTCAAGCAGAACTTGATCACATTTCCCAAACACGACTTGTAACTGGGCAAGGAGCTTCCGCAGAAGAAAAAAAATATTTAAATGATCCTAATATTATTAATATTTCTACAGAAGGAAATACAACCTCTAGTCTGAAATCCTTCCTTGCGACTAATCCTTGGTCCGCAGATATTCTAGAGTATGCCGCTTTTGATACTCCTGAATATCGTGAAAATATGTATCTAGGATACTCTGCACTTTCGCCAGCAGAAAAACAAAAAATTAACCAGAACTTACAAAAGACACGAGATAATTTCGAAGCTGGTTGTCATTTTGGTTATCAAGATAATTTTTTTGAAAATGTTAATAATAATGTTAATAATATCAAGCCTGCTAATTTACTAGATCTTTATGCTAATAATCAGGCAAAATTAGGAGATAATCGCTTTGAGAATACCGATTACCTAAACCTTCTAGATACCGCTGTTGAATTCATCGAAAATCAAAAAGAAATAGCAATTACTGGAGAATTTACAACTTCCCTACCTGCCGCCAATTACAGTCCTTATGACAAAACCAATTGGAGAAGATTGGCCCTTAAATCTGAAACTTATAAAACAGAACTTTTAAAGGCTGGGGTTACCCTGGAAGAGTATAATATTTTTATTTCTGAGTTAGATAACTTATGGAATGACGAATTAAATAAGAATCCAACTCCTTCTGCTAGCTATCTAAGTATTTTTTACAATCAAAAAATGCAAGAGGTTTTTAAAAAACATTTTAATGATGATTTTCCTCAAAATTTAAATGCAAAAGTTCAAGAGATGCTAAGGAGCACAACCATCCTATCTAATAAATTTTTGGCTCAAAACCGTGGACAAGAATTCAAAAAAACTTTTGAAGAAGATCTAGAACAAAAGCTTCTAGAAAAAGGAATGGAACCTGAAATCATAGTAAGCACTATTTCTAAAATAAAATGGAAGATTAAAGAACTTCCTAATATTGGTCCTACCTATAAATCCGAAATTGATAATGCTGATGATCCTAAATATGCCTCTGCGAGGAGAGCTGTTATTCAGTTGCTTTAAAAAAATGAACACAATAGTAAGTAAAAACGTAGGTCGATTGATTTTTGCAATGGGTAGATTCCTCTAATCTGAAAGCATAATCTTGCCAGCCTTTTTCTTTACAAAAAAAACTGACCTCTGTTCTCAATGTTTGAAACGCTCTTTCCTGACGTAGACTTTTTCTTAAAGCAACAGTAATAGAATAAGTCTCTGGCCCTAAGATTTCTGAAACCTTAAAAAACTTATCCTGCAAAGAAGTAATGATAAAAGGCATTTCCTCACTATCTCCTACTTGATAAGGCCTAGAAGGAAACATATGAGGATCATAGCTTTCATCTGTTACTTGATAAAGACTATGATTATAAAAGAAAATATCATTAATATTTAAAAGTCGCTCTTGAGCATAAACGTGAGATAAGATGCTACCTAAAAAAAGAGAAAGAAAAAAAATAAGCCTCAAACAAACCTCATCATTTTTAAGACCTTAAAAGAGTGCATCATTGTTCATTTTTTTTACTTTTAACGCTAGTCATTATTACTAAAAAAAGATTACATTGTTTTATCTAGTCTAACTAGCTGAATTTAGACTCTATTAAAAAAATTAAGTCTAAATAAAAATATTTTTAGCTCACTAGTAATAATTTTTTTACTCGCCTAGGCGATGTTTGGAGTATCAAATTTAAAGAAACCATCGATCCTAAGCGAGATACTAGCAACTGATAAGAAACATCCTTTTTTAAAAAATTATTCATATTTTCCCAATCATTTTTTAAAACTCGAAGTCCGTTTAAGAAAAGAATTTCATCTCCTGCATTGGCCCCTGCTTTAACAGCAGGGGAATCTAGTGTGAGCGTGCGAATAAAAACTCGTTCATTTTGATATTCAGGTTGTATGCCCATCCATAAACCTTTCTCTTCCCAATCTATGTTAATTTTACCTAAGGCAAAATATTTTTCAAAATCAATTTCTTCTGTAGTTGTTACCATTGTTTCAAAAATATTTCGAATCTCTTTGCTTCCTAAATCTTCTACCATTTGAAAAACTTCTACCGTCTGCAATCCCTCTAAAGGATTTTTTTTATATCTTTCCCACAAGAGAGAAAGGAGATGAACGCAAGATTTTCCTTTTGTCTCTAAGAGAATATGCAAAACGAGGAAAACCAGTCCACCCTTCAAATAATAACTAATAGAACTATTATTAGAATTTTCATCAGGGCGATAAAGCTTGATCCATGCATTGAAAGAGCTTTGCTCTAAAGAATGAAACTTGCGCCCCACGGTATTAAAATAATTATTGAGATTATCTTTAATAACATCCAAATATTCTTCTTTTGTGCAAAGTCCTGCTTGTAAAATAACCCAATCATCCACAAAGCTAGTAAGACCTTCAGCTAACCACAACATGGATGTATAGTTTTCTTGTAAATAATTAAAGGGACCTAACTCCTTAGGACGAATGCGTTTGACGTTATAAAGATGAAAATATTCATGGGCCACTAAGGAAAGAAATCGAATATATTCCTTACGATTAGAAAATTTCCTTCCATCAAAATTCAGGACACATGAGTCTAAATGTTCTAATCCTCCATAGGAATTAGGGGTCAAGTGAGTAATGAAAGCGTAACGAGCATAAGGAATTTCACCCATCATGCTCGCAATAAAATTAACAATTATTTCTATATCTTTTTTAATATTTTGATTGTGTGGGTACATGATCCCGTAAAAAGCTAATGTATGTTCTTTGCCTTGCACTAAAAAACCATCGGTTTCATGACAACCAATTTCTATGGGGGTATCAATCAGTTCATCATAACTAGGAGAAGAATATTTAAAAATTTCTCTTTGGGTAGAAATATCATTAAGGGTAGTAGTAACCTTGGACCAAAGTGGTGGAAAACGTAGTTCTAACGTAGGTTCAATATTTTTTTGTAAAATCCCCATAAGATAAGTGGGGCCATGGAGAAAAGCATGAGATTCATCAATGTGAGAAGTGCGAACAGTCAGCTCATGGCAATAAACTTCATAAACCAAACTAAAGCTTGTAGGTGAATTTTTTAATGACGATTTAGAAATATCTAAATTCCACACTCCTTTCTCTTTTTGCTCAAGATATAATGGCTCTCCCGTTCCAGAAAAAGCGGCAATACTGCGCACATGACGGGCATATTCTCGCATGAGATAAGATCCTGGACTCCAAGAAGGCAGAAAAAAAGAAAGATTAAAGTCCTGTCCCCACTCTCCTGTTATTTCTATCTTCACTATATGGCTTTTAGGATCTTCTATCTTGACGAGGTAGTGTAACTTCATACTATATACTCCTTATAGAAATCTAAAACTAACATGGTAAAAAAGTATATGCAAAACTTACAACAACATGACATCGAAATAACTGCGTCTGCTTTTGAACAGATTGATCTGGTTTTACAAAATGATTTTACTTTGGAAGATCATCTTTTCCGCATTAAAATTGATGGCAAGGGCTGCGCAGGTTTCACTTATGCCACAGGCTTCAGTCAAAAAGTAGAAAAAGATGTCGAACGTATTTTTTCTCACCCTATGGACGCTAAACGCACTCTCACTATTCTTTTTGATGACTTCACCGCTTTCTATCTTAAAAAAGGTAAATTAGATTATCTGGTAGAAACAGAAAGTAATGAGGACGGTTTTGTAGTAACCAATAGCGATGAAAATAGCTATCACGGAAAATTCTATAAAGATGAGAGTAAAATTCCGCTTTAAATCACATCCAAACCATAACCTTCTCTCTCACAAACAGCATCACTCACCTTTTGAGTGGTATTATCTAAATTAGTTTTCATGTGTTTAAGATTCATTTGAAAATCTTGGCGTAAATTACGATAAGTTATTTTGGTAAGACCCACATAATATTCAGCATCCGCTTCACTTAGTTTTTTATTTTCCAAAACTAAAGTAGTCCGAGAAAAAACCGCCATCAAAACATAAAGATCTATCACCATATCGGCAATTCTTTTCTGGGCTAATTCCTGATCCACAATTTTCTTTCCATGTTTTATCAAAGCTCCTTCTACTTCTATGGCAAAAGCAGAAACCATGGTCATATACTCTTCTGCATATTTTTCCAAACGCGGATGAATCTTTTCTAATTTTTTAGTATGCATAGCTTTTGAAACACGTTTTTTTGCAAAGTCTGTAAGCAGTCCTAAAGATTTAATAGGAGCATTAAGTACATTTGAAATATCTGTAAGTTTTCCAAGCTCCTTTAATTTTTGCGAAGGCCCTTGCACTCCACCCAAAGCTAAAAAACAACGTAGAATTTCATTAGTCCCTTCAAAAATAAGATTGATACGTGTATCACGCATAATGCGCTCGTAAGGGTATTCTTTCATATAGCCATTTCCACCCGCAATTTGCATTCCCATATCAATAGTTTTCCACATAGCCTCTGAGCCAAAAACTTTACACACGGCCGCTTCCAAAGAAAAATCACTCATGCCTTTTCCCATAAGTCCTGTGGTAAAATAAACTAGCGACTCTGTAGCATAAGTAAGAGCTGACATTTGAGATAATTTTTCTTGAATCAGACCAAATTCCGCTAAACTTTTTCCAAATTGCTTACGATTTTTAGCGTGAAGAGTTGCAAGTTTTAAAACATCTTTCATGCCTCCCACACAGCCTGCGCCCAGTGACAACCTTCCTGTATTAAGAACTTCCATAGCAATTTTAAAACCTTTACCTAAACCTCCAATAAGATTTTCTGCAGGAACAACAACATTATCAAAAAAAACAGCGCGCGTTTCTGAGGCCTTAATTCCCATTTTCTTTTCTCGCTCTCCAAACGAAAGCCCTGGCGTACCTTTCTCTACAACAAAACAAGAAATTTTCTCTCCTTCTGGATGCTCAGTTTTACAAAAAACTGTATAAAATTCAGAAAGTCCTGCATTGGTAATCCACAGTTTTTGGCCGTTAAGAGTATAAGTTCCATCTTTATTTAAAGTAGCTTTGGTTTTTATAGAATAAGCATCCGAACCTGATCCAGGTTCGGTGAGGCAAAAAGAAGCAAAATGTTCACCACTTGCAAGTTTAGGAAGCCATTTTTTTTTCTGCTCTGCAGTACCTTGATTCACCAAAGCTTTAAAACCAATACTTTGATGGGCACCCATAGTCGCCGCTAAGGATGCATCCAAACCTGCTATTTCAGAAAAAGTTCGGCAATAAAGAGAATAAGAAAGTTCTAATCCTCCAAAGACCTCTTCGACACCTAGCCCAAAAAGGCCCATTTCAGCCATTCCAGCTAAAACTTCTAGAGGAATTTCTGCTTTTTCATCAAATTCAGCAGAATGTATGTGTTCTTTGGCAAATTTCTGAATAGCATTAATCATCTCCTGTCCCATTTCTTTTTGCTCTTGAGAAATTTCAGGATAAGGAAAAACCTGTTGTTCTAAGACTTCTCCCATAAAAAGAGAGTGAACAGGAGATAGAAGCTCCTGAGCTTTGCCATTTTGTTCCCTATTTGCCATAAAAAAGACTCCTCTACAAAAATAATACTCATTATAATGCTACGTGTAAAAAAGATTAAATTCCGACACTTGCACAATGGTATCAAAAATATAACAATAAATACTAATGAAAAAAATACGCTCCTTTTTCCAAAATTTAAAGCAAAAGATTTCTTTTGCAAAAAAAACTTCATCTCAAGAGGCTGAAACAGAAGATGATTTTGCTGATTCCTTTGCTGAATCACCGACAACCGAAAAAACGGGGTGGCATGAAGTAAATCCTGAAGTTTTTAAAACATCTGCCTTAACGCAAGAAAAAGAAAAAAGTTTCTCCTCTGTGCGCAGAAAAATAAATTTGCAAAGCCTCCCTGCTCTTATTTTTTCTCCTCGTTACCGAGGACAAGTTCATCGTTTTTTTATTCTACTTTTACTGCTTGTCTCATTCTATTCTCTAGGAAAAATTATTGCTGTTTTTTTAGCTCAACCTAATACAGATTTAAAAACATTAGCACTTCCTCTCCT
>JAGOVR010000181.1 GCA_018060635.1 Bacteriovoracaceae bacterium | reverse complement strand
TAAAGAAAAAATTGGACTGATAGAAAAACAAGTGTAATATTTTGGTGCAGATTTATTTTCTTTTTCTAGGGACAATGAAAGTATTTTTCGAGATTGCTTGTAGTAAAGTGAGTTAGATAATCCTAAGAGAAAAACACTTATAGGAATTGTATAGAGATTAGGAAAGCAAAATATCGTAGTTCCTAAGATTCTAAGTAAAAACATGAAGTAGTAGGAAAAAGTCAAATTTTCATTAAGCAGAGAGACTAGCCAGACGCCTCCTATTTGAGTGGCTCCAAAAATAGACATTCCAAAGTAAATGGACGATGTGAGACCTTTATTTTCTGGAAAAAAAAGGACATTAAGTCCCAAAAGGGAATATGAGCTAATAAAGAAAAAATTGGAGAAAATTAAATTTTTAAAAAATTTTTTACTTGTCATAAAAAATATACTTTCTTTGAAAAAGTTTTAATATTCCTATTTTAATAAATGTGATCTGTCACTTTTTTAATATCAAGTAGATAAGCAAATTCTAAACCAGAATAAAAGTATGTGATTTTAAATGGTTATCAAGTGTTGATTGTTTTGAATAGAGAACGTCTGTTCTGAAAAGAGAACAATTTAGTATATTTCTATATACTAAATACTAAATATTTTTGACACAAACAGTTGTGACATGATTTTTTTAAAAGAGCAAAATCTCACTCATTTAAATCTGTGAGGTTAGAGTTTTTCAAAGAATTAATTGTTATCTGGATTTTCCCACAACTCTTCTTTCCTTCCTCAATAACTTTCTGGCAAAAGGCAGGGTCTTTTTCGAAGTTTTGTTCCAGCATTTGAAAAGCTTGGGTAAGGCCAGCAAGACCTGAGTTTAAATCATGTAAAATTTTTTTGAAATCACTTTGCATGGGAAAGTAATTAAATTTTTTCTCCAAAGCCGTCAAGGTTAATATGCATCTCAGGCAAAAATTTGTACATAATAAACGATGAGAGCGACTAATGTTATAAACTTCATTATTTTATTCATCGTTTTATTCATCAGTAAAATTACTCTTTAGAAAAAGAAAAGACAGGTGGATTCATTTCACAGCTATTAGTAAAAGTTCCTGTACCATCTACTTGTCCTGTTCCATTTACAATAAATTTTCCAATGGTATCAGAACTAACTATGAGGGGTGCTCCTAAATTAAAAGCATGATCCGTGTCTCCGATAAAAGTCGGAGGCTCAAAAGCATTGGAATTTGAGTTAGAGCTGGCACCCGTCGTAATGTACATGGCAATTCTTTCTTCTCCCATAACACAATTACCTGTGGTTCCATCCACTAATTTAAAAGGTGTAATGCCATTATCATCTCGACAAACTTCCAAAGAATATTCAGTACCATTATCACAATAAGGAGATTCATTGGTTGCAGGTCGAAATTTAATCACGTCAGAAAATTCGATGATGACACAAGGGTAAGTATTATTGGCAATACTTCCGCTACCTAAAACAGGATTGCCTAAAAAATCTATATAGTCAGGAGACGCATTTTCAAAAATAGTAATAGGATTGGTACATAAAGGACTTGCAGAAACTGCAAATTTATAAATTTTTAATTTGAGGTAATCAGGATCGACGTTACTCCAAACATTTACTGATGCAAAAAAGATCAAAAAAAGTAAAATAGTTTTTTTCATAATATGACTCCCTAAAATTAATTTCCAGAACCTTCCAAGGTAAAATTACTAGAACCAGAACCACTGGAGCTACTATCACCACAAGAAATAACCAGTAGAGAAAAGACAATATAAGTAAAAATCAGAATAAACTTCATAGGAAATCCTCCGTCCGACGAGAATAACTTTTAATCTCTTTCTTGTATTTTGTGCAGAAAAACATAAAAAAGGATAAGTAGAGTAGATTCAGCTATTTGAAAAAAGTCCAAGAGATCTGGAGCATAAAAAAATGCCTAAAGAGCTAGGCATTGCTTCAGCTTGAGACTAGAAAGTCTTGAATATTTAAAACAACAGAGATAAAGTGAAAAAAATTGTTCACCGGGGGTGCCTGTAAAGGCTGAGAGGAGTTTCTCCAACCCCAGAACCTGAATCTGGATTATACCAGCGGAGGAAGCGTGATGAATGTAACAACTAAAAACCTTTTTGAATCTCTACAAAAAGTTCGTGCTAAAAATCCCCTTGTTCATAACATTACAAATTTAGTGGTGATGGATTTTTCAGCCAATGCTCTTTTAAGCTTAGGAGCATCGCCTGTCATGGCGCATGCTACGCAAGAAGTAGAAAGTTTTGCAAAAATAGCAGGGGCCTTAGTGATTAATATTGGAACCTTAAGTTCTGCGTGGATTGAAAGTATGCAAATAGCTTTAAAATCTGCCAATCAAAATAATGTTCCTACTGTTTTAGATCCTGTGGGTGCAGGGGCCACAACGTTTAGAACAGAGACGGTGAATGCTCTTTTAAGTACAGGAAAATTTTCAGTCATTCGTGGCAATGCTTCTGAAATTATGTCTCTTACCAGTAGTTTAAGTAATACCAAAGGTGTGGACTCCACGGCCAAATCATCAGACGCAGTAGAAAATGCTAAAATTTTGTCAAATAAAACAGGAAGTGTGGTAGTCGTCAGTGGAGAAAAAGATTTTATCGTAAATGGCAATCAAGTCACCTCTCTAGAGG
>JAGOVR010000051.1 GCA_018060635.1 Bacteriovoracaceae bacterium | reverse complement strand
GTCTTTTGCAGGACATTTCTAGAGAAGTAGAAAGAGCCAAGCGTATTCATGAACAAGTAGTTCCTATTCGCTATAGTGCTATCAAAGGAATGGATGTTTATAGTAAATATGCAGTAGGAGAGTCAGTAGGCGGAGAATTTTTAGATGTATTTCCATTAGAAAATAAAATTCTGATTACTCTTTCTTCTAGTTCCACTTATTCAGGAACCAGCTTGTTACTTTCTTATCTTCCACAATTTAAAGAAAAAAAAGATTTAACTCCGCAGAAAATTACAGATTTTGTATCCGCACTTACCTTGGAATATAAGAAGATAGCCCCAGCATTATTAGAAGAAAAAAAGACTAATTCTTTTCAATTATTTCTAGCTGTACTAGATGCTAAAGATTTATCTTTGGAAGGTTTTAAGTTTGGAGGACAACATCTCATCAGTGAGAAAAAGCTTTTACTAGGGGAGAATGAACTTTTTTTTATGCAAGAAAATATACAGAGAAGTCATTTTCGCCTTCTTTTAAATCCTAGTGAAAAATTGGCCTTAGTTTCTTCAGGTTTACGTGCGAATACCAAAGATATCATGGGAGAAAAAGATCTTATTAGTTTTATCAAAGATCATCTGGCACAAGAAAGTTCTGATTTTATTAACGAAGTTTTTTTTAGGCTTAAAAAAGGGCGCGAAAGTGACTTTCTCACTTTTGATGCCTCTTTAATAAAAATAGAGGTAGGTTCTAATGTTTTATTTCAAGTTTAAGATACTTTTTATAATGAGTCTTTTTTCAATAGAATTATGTGCTGTCACTCAGAATAAAAATTCTTGGGATATTACTCCCTGTGTTCAAGCTGATTTTGAGGTAAAGGCTTCTCATCCGAGCTTTATGGGTTTATTAAAAGATTCTATCCAGATTAAAAAAGAGAAATGTCAGATTTTTATTGAGCAGAAGAAATTTTTTAGCAGTCATTATCTCATTGATATTTGCCGTACACCTATTCATATAAAAGAAGGGAAGAGTTATAAAGAGGTACTTAAACGAGAAAGAAATTGCGGTATTCGTCGCCCAAGTACCAATAGCAAAGACGTATTCTGCGAAGCTTTTTTTGATGTAAACACGTTTGTAGAAGAGAAAGGACTAGTTTTTGCTACAGGTGATAGAAATGATCTCACCTCTGATCATGGAAAATTCTACTGTACTTCTGAGCTTCTCAATTATTATTTGGGGCAAGGGAAAGTACTAGATGCCACAAGTACTGAACCTTTGATGATTCCTATACGCGCGAGATATTAAACTTTATTTAACGCCGTTTCTAAGTCTTGTAAGAGGTCATCGATATCTTCGATTCCTACTGACAAACGAATAAGATTATCAGTAATCCCCAGCTGTATACGGTTAGCTTTAGGAATAGATGCGTGAGTCATAATAGCAGGATGATCGACTAAACTCTCAACTCCACCTAAACTTTCAGCTAGAGCAAAAAGTTTTACATTTTCTAAAAACTTTTTAGATTCTTTCAGTCCGCCTTTCACAAAAAAAGTAATGATGCCACTAAAACCATGCATTTGTTTTTTAGCTAGATTATGTTGAGGATGACTTTTAAGTCCAGGGTATAAAACTTTTTCAACTTTGGGATGCTGTTCTAAATATTTTGCAATAACCTTCGCATTTTTTTCATGAGCTTGCATACGTACACTTAAAGTTTTAAGTCCACGTAAAATAAGCCAGCTATCAAAAGGGGCAAGGCAGGGGCCAATAGAGTTTTGCAGGCGAGAAAGCTCTGATTTATTTTTTTCATCATTAAGCATCAGTACACCACCAATCACATCACTATGTCCTCCTAAATATTTTGTCATGGAGTGCATGACAAAATCCGCTCCTTGGTCTAGAGGATTTTGAAAATAGGGACTGGCAAAGGTATTATCAACTAAGGTGAGTGTTTTATTTTTTTTAGCAAGGCCAGTAAGAGTTTTAATATCACTAATTTTAAGTAGAGGGTTGGTAGGAGACTCAATCCATAAAAGTTTTGGCTTATGTTTTTGTAATAATTTTCCAACCACCGCTGTATCAGAAGTATCCGTAAAAATAAATGTATGAAAATCTTTAAACACAGTGGTGAATAAGCGAAAAGTGCCACCGTACACATCATCACTACACAAAATAGTAGAGCCTTGAGGTATCAGATGCATCATGAGCATAATAGCGGACATTCCACTAGAAGTGGTCACAGCAAACTGAGCATTTTCTAAAGAGGCTAAGCATTCTTCTAAGCGCGTGCGAGTAGGGTTGTGCGTGCGACTATATTCATACCCCTTATGCTTCCCAGGGGATTCTTGCACATAAGTAGAGGTTTGATAAATAGGGGGCATGATAGCACCTGTTTCTTTATCAGGTTTTCCTCCTATATGAATAGCTTTGGTGGCAAATGACCAAGATTTTTTTTTCATGATAAAATTCCTTTTTATTCAATATACCCTTTTTCCTTCATCCACTTGTCATTATAGATTTTTGCCACATAACGATTTCCAGAATCAGGCAGAATCACCAAAATATTTTTAGGCTCAGTTAAAGTTTCCGCATACCTTAAAGCTCCCACCACCGCCGCCCCTGAACTTCCTCCTGCATACAGACCTTCTTCTTTAAGAAGACGTCTAGTCATAAGGAATGATTCTTTATCTCCCACTGTTACAAATTTATCAATGATATTAAAGTGTACATTTTGCGGTAAAATATCTTCCCCAATGCCTTCTAAAACATAAGAATGAGCTTCTTTTATTATACCTGTTTGATGATAGTGGGCCAAAATAGAACCTTCAATATCCACACCCACTACTTGAAGGTTAGGAATTTTACTTTTTAAAAAAGTTCCAGTGCCTGAAATAGTGCCTCCCGTTCCTACACCTGCTAAATAAACATCAATCTTATTTCCCATTTGTGCAAAAATTTCAGGGCCTGTGGTATTAAAATGAGTGCCAAAATTATCAGGATTATCATATTGATTGACGTAATAAGAGTCGGTGATCTCTTGAGATAATTTTTTTGCGACACTATAGTAAGAACGAGGGTCTTGAGGTTCTACATTTGTGGGGCAGACAATCACTTCTGCACCAAAAGCTCGCAGTACATCCACTTTTTCTTGGGATTGCTTATCAGTGGTCGTAAAAATAGTTTTCATGCCATGCAGAGCCGCAAACAAACACAAACCAATTCCTGTGTTACCCGAAGTTCCTTCTATAATGGTAGAACCTTTTTTTATCCGTCCTTCTTTTAAAGCTTTTTCTAAAACATATTTCCCTACGCGGTCTTTAATAGACCCCCCAGGGTTAAAAAATTCTAGCTTCACAAAAATATTACTTTTTATGTGATTGGCCACAGAATTTAATTTTACAATGGGAGTATTACCAATCGTATCTAATATTGTTTTCATTTTGAAACTCTCTTAGTTAAGGGAAGTTTGGTCTTCTAATATTTCATAAGCGTTAGCAATAGAACATAGCCTCGCTATAACACAGTAAATAGCTTCTTTTATTTTATGATCTTGTTTTGCGGCTAATTCACTAATACAGAATTTTTGGAAAACCATACCTTTAGAATTGAGATTGTCCTGAGAGCTTCTTTCAGGGTTAGCTCGCATAAAACCACCCATAGCTTTTCCATCTGCTAAATAAATGGTTATTTCCGCAGGGGAACCATCATAAGTTAAAATAGTCTCTACACTTTCCTGTAAAACAAAAGAAGAAAATTTAAGTTTATTTTTTCCTATATCCATTTTTTCTTTAATTTTGCGATTGATCTGTAAAACTTCTTCAGGTGAAGATACGACAGAGATGCCCATGCCATAAGTTCCTTGATTGGCCTTAATAAAAATTTTAGTATTTTGGGGAATGGTAGAAAAAAGTTTTTCAGAAGCTTGTGCGAGCTTTTGCAAGTCTTTCTCTTCAAAATAATCTACATTGTCCACAAGTGTGTACTTAGCTTGTAAAAGATTAGGATCAATCCCAAATTTTTCACAAAAAGTATTAACAGTATCAGCGTAGCATTTGAAGAAGTTACTTTTTTTACGACGATACCATCCAAGTCTAGGAGTGGGAACTACAGGTGTTTTAAGCTGACTCCAATTAATATTGATAGGAATAGATTGATCATTGTTAAGAATCATCAAATCTATAGCTTCCCCCGTACTTTTATCAATAATAATATTATTTTTTTCTTCCGCCTGATGGACTTTAAAAGTTGTTCCATCGGCACTTGTAAGTTCAATCGTCGTGTTTCCTTCAGCAAAAAAAGTAGAATCAAAACTTAAAAAAGACACATGAAAATCGCTGCGTTCTAAAACGTGTCGTAAGGAAATCAGATTATTCAAATAAAAAAGATTACGAGTATGGGATTCACTGATGATACCGATATATTTAGCTTGAGGATTTATTTCCAAAATTTTATTTTTAAAAAGAGGAGCTGCCGCTTTCAAATCTATTTTACAAACATTATTAAAGCCTTGAGGGTAGAGATTATGATCAATGGCCGCAAACTTTTCACGACTTTCTCTAATATCCACGCTGGAATAAAAGGAGATAGGTAATTTTTTTTGCCATTCATCAATAAACTGGTTAACTTCTTCCCAGCGTTCAGAAATGAATCCTTCTAATAGAAGCTTGGATGTAATATTAAACATTAAAAGAAGGTGTAAAAAAGAGTTAGCAAGAATTTAGTGTAAGAACCTTCTAAATCAGGGCCACTTTTTTGTTTCACATCAAAAGGGTCATGGTGTTGTAAAAGTAGTCCAACTTTAAATTGGTTGGTGAGCCTTAAATCAACTCCTAAACCTAAATTGAACCCAAAAACAGTTTTATTGTCAGTGTTAGTGGTATCAGGGCGATAAAAACCAAGTCCCCCCATAACAAAAGGGGAGAAGTCATCAAACTCAAAAATTTTACCTTTAATACTTGCAGCAAAACCTGGAAGTGTAATTTCACTTCCGCCTTTTTCATGTTTTGAACTATGAATGTTGGCGACAATATCAAAAGTATGGCTAGCGGTGAAGGCATAGAAAAAATCAGGGAAAGCAATTTTATCATCACCTATTTTAGAAAAATCACTATGCAGAAAAGTCTGACCTAGACCAATCCCCACTGAATGGCGATGAACTGTTCCTTTAGGAATTTCGCGATCAGCATTTTTAGCAAAAGCGCCTAAAGAAAAAGAAAGAAATAAAAAAAGACCTAAACTTTTTTTAAGAAATTTAGGTCTTTGAAAAAAAGAAAATTTTGTGAACACTCTAGCATCCTTGAAAAGGGTTTATCCCCCTATTCTAGTTAAGAGTGTTTGGAGTTTCAACTGTTGTGTTAGCAGTAAAGGGTCTAAAGTTCTCAACAGGAGCTGTATAAGCTTCAGGAACAAACTCTTCTCCTCTAAGTTTAGCTTCAATTTCTTGAATATAACCAGTTAATGTTCCCTCTTTAGAGCGAATAACTCGTTTTAGTAAGTCTACGTTGCTAGGACGTAGTGTTTTTCTTTCTTGATCAAATAACAACTGTATTTGAGTAATATAAGTAATATCGTTTTTAGTTTTATTATCGATCACTTGGATTTCATTGCCTTCACGAATAATCTGAGCAATTTCCTCAAGTGTTACGTAACAACTTTGGTGAGTGTCATAAAGTTTTCTGTTTTGGTAGCGTTTGATTGTACGTACATCTTTCATAAATTTTCCCCTGTTAATGAGCTTAACTAAAAAGCCGTTTGTATTTAAAAGTCATGCGTTAATAAATTTAATGCTTCGCCTAAAACAATCTTGAATTACCAAAGTCTAATAGGTAGTGTCAACCCACTTGGTCAAAAAAAAATGATTCTTTGCATTTTTTCTCTAAAAAATTTAAAAAATTTGTAAAAAGTATGTATTTATATTTTACAACCATTTGATTTTACTAGTATTTAGCTTTTGAGAGCTTGACATCCTTGATTTTAAAAATTTAGCAAAAAAAGGCAAAAAAAAGGGAAAAATTACCCTAATAAAAAGAAGACTTTATTTATTAAAGCTTAAGAAGTTTTAAAGCCGAAGAGGGAATCAAGAGGAGGGAAAAAATCTCTCTTCAAGAGGATCTTGGGCCCATGAACTTACGTTACCCTATTTTATTATTTACTTTCATTTTTTCAACTTTACTGTGGGCTTTACCACAAAAAGAAAAAAGTGCTGTTAAGGAACTAGAAAGCTTGGTGGCAACCGCTAAGTCTTCTGGTCCTCAAGCTATTCGCTTTCTAGCAGATGATTTCTTTTTAAAAGCAACTAGAGCATCTTTAGAAGAAGAAAATGATCTGGCCATCTTACTTTATCGTTATGTTTTAAAGTTAGTACCCCATGATTTATTTGTGCAAAATAGATATATCTTAGAACTTATTAAAGTGGGAAATATTGAGAATGCCAAAAAAGAATTACAACAGATTTATCAAAATTCTATAACTCAATCTGTTGTCCAAGATGAAAAAATATCTTTGATGCTAGGGAGTGTGCATACGGCATTAGAAGAAAAAAAATCGGCAAAAGCCATTTATGAGCAAATGCTGAAAAGAAACCCTCATCAAGAAATAGCTTGTTTTTTTCTAAGTCAATTGCATGAAGAGGATAAAAAATTTAGAGAGGCACTAGCTACTTTGGATAAGTGTATGAGAGGTACTGCCTCTACTAATGGGAATCTTTTCTTCCAGAGAGGCAAAATTCTTTTGCAAATGAAAGATTATAGTCAAGCTATTGTAGCTTTTCGTAACTCTTTAAATATAGACCCAGAGTTTTTTAGATCGGCACTGGCGTTAGGGGCTATTTTTGAAGAGCAAAAAAAATATGATGAAGCTATTAAAACTTACAAAAAATATTTAAAAAAAGATGCAGAAAACACTTCTGTTTTAACTAAACTTTTAGAAAATCTTTTTGTGCAAAACCGTTATAATGAAAGTATTCCTGTGCTGGAACAGTTGGTAGATTTAGATCCAGCAGATCTCAATATGAAAATGCGCTTGGCCCTTCTTTATATGAGTGAGCGTAAATTAGAGCAAGCCAAGATGATCTTGCATGAAATTCTGAATGTTGTGCCAGCAGAAGATAAAGTTCTTTATTATCTAGGAAATATTTATGAGCAAACAGGAAATAGATCAAAAGCCATAACACAATATGAGCAAATTGCTAAAGAAAGTGAACTTTATCCTGATGTCATTTTTCAGTTAGGGAAAATTTACTCAGACAAGGCCATCCAAGGGAATAAAAAAGATGAAGATATATTTTTAAATTTTATTCATCAACACGTGAGTCAAAGTCAAAAAATACAAGAGGCTGAATTAGAATTAATCATTTTGCAGGCCAACTATTTGGAGAAAAAAAATGATATTGAAAAAGCCATAGCCTTATTAGAGCAAGCAAGTGTAAATGAATATTTTATAGATTCTCATAAATATTACTTAGCCTCACTTTATGAAAAGAAAAAAGATTTTTTTAAGTCTTCATCACTAATCCATAAAATTTTACAGAACAATCCTCAGCACGCTCATTCTTGGAATTTTCTAGCTTACTCCTTGTTAGAACAAAATAAAGATTTGGAGAAAGCTTATTTTTATTTACAAAAAGCCGTTGCACTTGCACCTCAAGATGGGTTTATTCTAGATTCTCTAGGTTGGTATTTTTATAAAAAAGGTAATTTACAAAAGTCTCTCACTTATCTCCGCAAAGCTTATATTCTTGCTCCTAAAGATAATGCGATTGCTCGTCATTTAGCGATTGTTTACAAGTCTCTTTACCACTTTCCACTAGCGCGAAAGCATTTTCAAGAGGCACTAGAAAATAGTCAGGCGGAAGAAGAGAAAAAAGAAGTGGCAGAGGCATTAAAAGGGCTAGATTTATTAGAAAAAAGACAAAATATTCATTCACAACAGCGAAGACCTGCTTCTCACTAAGAAATGGGTCACAAATGGCGTAAAACAGAGTATTCTCTGAGCTATGTTAAAATATTTAGTTTTTCTTTCTTTTTTTCTCATGGGATGTGCCAGTACTCCTTCTTTTTCTCCTTCGGTTTTTCCAATGAAGACATCGACTCTTTTAGAAGAGACTCAAGATTTGGACAAGAAGCTTAAGCTTTTCTGTATGCAAGGGGAGGGGCAAGGTCAAATGAGTGAGCAAAGAAAAAAAATCTCCTTTGATTTTGAGTCTTTTTTGCAGAAAAAGTTATGGGTAGTAGAGATGGATTTGAGCACCATAGGAAGCGAATTTTTAAGTTTAGAGTATGAGCAGAAAATCTTATCAGGATCTTTTGTTTCACGCATACAAGAGGCTTTAGAAACACAGACGCAGGCCCTCTATCCAGAGGTTTTGTCTGCGCTTTCTTTCTTATTCAATTGGTTACAAGGTGAAAATGCTTGGTATAAAAATTGTCAAATATATCAAGACAAATCCAAAGGAGATTTTTTTTCCTATTGTAATGCAACACATGAAAATCATCCTGCTGAATTTTTTATAGGTGATACAAGCGGATACGTTCTTTGGAATTTATCTAGTGGGTATCGTTTTCTATGGTCTTATGAGTCTTACAAAAAATGGAAAGTTCAAATTCTAAAAGAAAATAAAGAGTGGCTACAGCTTCATTTGATATTTAATAGTTGTGATTTAAGATAATATTTTGTTCATGAGTAAAGGAAGGTTGCTATCCCAAAAGAAAAGTTTTTGTTGTGCGGGACTGGTGTTACTATCAAAACCTTCTTTGGCAAAAAAATCTAAATGAGTGATGAGTCCATTATAAAAACCGTTGTAGTTATACAGTCCACATTTTTTTTGATGTAGTCCTAGTTGGGCCCAAGTAAGAATTTCAAACATTTCATCGAGTGTTCCCAGTCCCCCTGGTAAAACTAAAAATGAATCTGCTAAATCATAGATTTTCTTTTTTCGTTCATGCATGGAAGGGACGATAAATAACTCGGTAAGCTCCGTATGGGCCACTTCTTTATCGACTAAGAGTTTAGGGATAACTCCGTAAGCGTTACCTCCTAAAGAGAGAATGCTATCAGCCAGAACTCCCATGAGTCCTACTTTCCCACCACCAAAAACGAGATCGATATTATTTTGAGCTAAAATGTTAGCCACATCTTTTGCCATTTGCACGTAATGAGACTCTCTGCCGCTACGGGCACCACAAAAAATAGCAATTTTTTTATTCATAGGAATAAATTAGAATTCGTCAGAACCATATTCAGGCGGATGAACGTGCTCAATTTTACCAGCGGCGACTTCACGTAAAGCTGTAACAATTTCTTTATTTTTACAACGAACAACAGCCTCAGAACCTGAACGAAGTTGTTTCGCTCTTTTAGACACAAGTTGAACTAATTCAAAGCGATTTTCAACTTTTGTTAAGCAATCCTCTACGGTAATTCTTGCCATGGAGTCCTCTTTGTAAAAACAAACATTTAGAAGCAGAAGTGATTTTATAGGGTCAGACCTATTTTTTGTCAATAGTTACTCAAAGTTATTTGATAGTTTAAAATAGATAATGCGCCACGCATTAGACTATGACTAGCTGTGAAAATTTGATACATATTGGGAAAATATGAAACTTTTAAGTTGAATGAGGAGATGTATGGATTTTAGAATTGAAAAGGATTCCATGGGAGAGATTAAAGTACCGAGTAATCGCTATTGGGCCGCTCAAACTCAGCGTTCATTGCAAAACTTTAAGATTGGTACTGAAAAAATGGATCCTGCTCTCATTAAAGCTTTTGGCATT
>JAGOVR010000180.1 GCA_018060635.1 Bacteriovoracaceae bacterium | reverse complement strand
TGGAATTTCATCTCCTTCACCTTCCACCATAAGGATTGCATTTTTAGAACCAGCGACTACTAATTCTAAATCTGAATCTTTCCACTGATCTTGGGTAGGATTTAAAACTAGGTTTCCAGCAATACGCCCAACTTTACAAAACCCCACTGGTTCCGCAAAAGGAATATCTGAAAAAACTAGAGCCGCACTAGCAGATAATCCTGCTAAAATTTCTGCATCGTTAATACCATCATAAGAATGCACACAACTTTGAATAGTTGTTTCCGCCATGTATCCTTCAGGAAATAAAGGACGTAAAGGTCTATCAATAATTCTAGAAGTTAAAATTTCACGATTAGAAGGTCTAGCTTCTCTTTTAAAAAAACCACCTAGAAATTTTCCAGCCGCATAAAATTTTTCACGATAATCAACGGTTAAAGGGAAAAAATCTTGTCCGTCTTTAGCTGTACGTGCAGAGCACGCTGTCGTTAATACTTGTGTCCCACCACAAGTAATCATAACAGACCCATCCGCTTGCTTTGCAAGCCATCCTGTCTCAATCACAATTTCATTTTTACCGTACTTCAGACGAAATTCTTTTCTTGTTGCCATAATGGCCTCCTTCAAATTGAAGACGCCTGAAAAAAGAAAAGTTGAAATTTAAAATTTAAAGGATATTTAAAAAAAACTAAAAGAGTCTTTTTTAAGTATCCCTTAAATTCCCACTTCCGCTTTTTTCAAAGCATCCATAAGTTAATGTCTTATTGTTTACTGTAAGGTTTTTACTTTCTTAAGCCAAGTTCTTTAATCACGAACTGATAGCCTTCATCGCTGGTTTTAGCTAAATAACGCAGAAGGGAACGACGACTTCCAATCATTTTTAGAAGTCCTCTTTTAGAGTGAAAATCCAATTTATTTTTTTCAAAATGAGGAGCTAATGTTTCAATTCTTTTAGTAAGAAGTGCTATCTGAACAGCAGTGCTACCAGAATCATTTTCATTTTTACCAAATTTCTTAATAATTTCTTTTCTTTCTAAATTCGTTACCATAAAAAAACCCCCGAAGTCTCAGCCGTAACCGAGTAAATGGTTGAAATAAACAAGGCTCTATTTTTAATGGATAAATTGGGCCATGTAAACCTTTAATTTGTTTAAAAGCCGTTCTTCTACTTGGCGGATACGTTCACGAGAAACACCATACTCTGTAGCGATGGCCTGTAGAGAGGCAGGAGTCTCGCTAAGTAGCCGTTTTTTAAAGATTTCTTTGTCACGAGAAGGTAAATTTTCCACAAATGATTTTAAATTTCTATTTAAAATATCTAGCTCCTGTCCTTGGGCCACTTGCTCTTCTAAAGAAGTTTGAGGATCTGCAATAATGTCACTCAACGTAGGTTGTCCATCTTCAGAATAAGTATCTAAGACTATTTCCTCTGATGGGCCTAAGAGTCTCTGCTCCATTTGCGTCACCGCTTTTTCAGAAACTCCTAAGTTTTCAGATAAAAGTTTTACTTTGGGATCAATACCCATCTTCATTAGACGATCTTTTTCTTTAAGGAGATTGTAAAAAAGTCTTTTTTGTTCTGCTGTCGTTCCAATTTTAATAAGCCTAAAATTATCTAAAATAAATTTTAAAATGTAAGACCTAATCCACCAACTAGCATAATAAGAAAGCTTGGCCCCTTTATCGGGGTCAAACTTTGAAACGGCCTTCATAAGCCCTATATTTCCCTCTTGAATCAAGTCCAAAACATTAGAATAGGAATGACGGTATTCCATAGCTATTTTCACCACCAATCTTAAATTAGCTTTGACTAATTTTTTAGCAATTTCAATATCACCACTTTCTATGAGAGTACGGGTCAAAGTCTCTTCTTCCTCTGGTGATAAGAGGTCGTAGCGACTAATTTCTTTAATATAAAGTTGCAGAGAATCTGGGGATTTAGATAAGATTAAAGCCTTTGAATCTATCTCGACATCTAAAGGTAATAAGGCTTTTGTATTTTTTTTATTTTCTTTCATTGTTCCACATTGCTTTTAAAGCGAATAAACCATAGCGGAATTCCAAAGGAATTTCAAGTAAAGTTGCCGTACTTTGTAGTTCCAAAATTTTTTTATCTTGGCGCAAAAGTTCAATTAAATTTTTAGCAATCTCTTCTCCTAAGGCCTCTGCGGTTATAGGAACTTTAAATGATCTTTGCATCACTATTAACTGATCCATTATTTGTTCTGAAACTTGTGTTTTTATTTTAATTTGCTCTTCTGAACTTAACATATAAAATCCATCGCTTTGACTTGCCAGCCATAATAAAAAACTTTTACTCATTTTAAGCGGATTTATAACAGACAACTTGCCCGTATAATATAAGGAAGCATCCATTTCTCCATAGTCCACATCAAAAACGAGCCCTTCTAAATATTTTTTTTCAACAGGTAAAAAAGCTGATGGAACTTTTCGTAGATGAATTTTTTCTTCTAGGGGCAATATCTTAAGATAATTTAAAACAATGGGATCTGTTTTCTTTTTAACTTCTTCAGTTAGGATGTTTTTTATTACTTGTGATAGTTGCATAAAACGCTCTACTGTAAACAAAGGTTGCGCCCAACCCGTCATCAAGGCCACCATTTGATTATTTAAAACTCCCGCAGACTCAGGACGTATTTCTGCCAGCCATTTTTCAATATGTGGCTCTGTCTCTATAGT
>JAGOVR010000179.1 GCA_018060635.1 Bacteriovoracaceae bacterium | reverse complement strand
AAATTGGGGTGTGCAAGGGTGTGCAGAAGAGAGCTAGAAAAAAAAATTGAGAATGATTTTAAAATGTTAGTTCAAAAATGGCGGAGACGGAGAGATTCGAACTCTCGGAACCCTTTTGGGGTTCGGACCCTTAGCAAGGGACTGGTTTGAGCCACTCACCCACGTCTCCGCATTTTTAAAAAAGCAGAGCTACTATAACATGAGAAAACCCGAAATTATAAGCGTTTTTAGGGAGTTGAGAAGCATCCATTTAAGAAAAAATGTCTAAATTTGAAGAAACGAGAAGCTCTAGGCAGAATGTTTTGAAATAGAGGGAGCATACATAAAAGTATGTGACCGATATTTCAAAATATTCTAACGACGAGATTCGATGTTTATACAAATTTAGATGGCGGAGGACTAGGGATTCGAACCCCAGGTAGGCGTAAACCTACGACAGTTTTCAAAACTGTTGCCATAAACCACTCGGCCAGTCCTCCGCAAAATGAGTTCTTTATCTTAATCACTCTAAGCGTTTTTGGCAATTTTTTCCACACCGCCCATGTAAGAAATAAGGGCCTTGGGTACTGTTATGCTTCCATCCGCATTTTGGTAATTTTCCATAATGGCAAGGAGCGTTCTTCCTACCGCTAAGCCTGAACCATTGAGAGTATGAGCAAAAGCAGGCTTTCCGTCCTTATCACGGTAGCGAATAGATGCCCTACGCGCTTGAAAGTCCCAGCAATTAGAAATAGAAGAAATTTCACGGTAAGTATTTTGACTAGGGAGCCAAACTTCCAAATCCACTGTTTTGTAGGCCCCAAAACCCATATCACTACTACATAAAAGAAGAGCTCGGTATGGAAGTTCTAAAAGCTCTAAAATAGAGCACGCTCTTTTAATCATAGCTTCATGAGCACGCTCTGAATCTTCTGCTGACACAATATTTACTAGCTCTACCTTGTTAAATTGATGCTGACGAATAAGTCCTTTAGTGTCTTTGCCATAAGATCCTGCTTCACTTCTAAAACAAGGAGTATGCGCTACATACTGCAAAGGAAATTCATCCGCTGAAAAAATTTCTTCCCGCTTAAGGTTAGTAAGAGGAACTTCAGCGGTAGGAATGAGATACCACTCCTGACCTTCTAATTTGAAAACATCTTCTTTAAATTTAGGAAGCTGTCCTGTCCCATAAAGTGTACTTTGGTTTACAATGAAAGGAGGTAAAATTTCTTCATAGCCATTTTTTACGTGCTCATCAATCATAAAATTAATAAGAGCTCTCTCCATACGTGCTAGATCTTTTTTATAAACAACAAAACGTGCTCCTGTCATTTTAGCGGCAATTTCAAAATCTAGCATTCCAAGATTTTCTCCTAAACTGCCATGATCTTTTACTTCGAAAGAAAAAGTCTTGGGAGTTCCTTTGCGAAAAAGCTCTTTGTTGTCTTTTTCAGAAGTGCCGACAGGCACATCATCCGCAATACGATTGGGGATAATGGATAAAACATATTTCTGTTCTTTTTCAATTTCTTCTAATTTATTTTGATCTTGGGCCATATCTATTTTCAGTTGCGCCACCTGCCCCATGAGTTCATCTGCTGGCTGTTTATTTTTTTTAAGTTCACCAATTTGTCCTGAGAGCTTATTAATTTGAGCTTTTTTATTTTCAGTTGCTGTGACTAATTTTTTTCTCTCTTCATTAAATGCTAACGCTTTTGCTACTAAAGTTTTATCACCATTTCTTTTTTCAAGCATTTGATAAAAAAGATTTTCATTTTCTGACATAAATTTTATATCGTGCATTTTCTACTCCTATTGCAATAAATCAATATAACTTTGTATCTTAGCGCGATCATCTGCGTTGGGACTTAAATCTAGATAAGTTTTAAATTCTTGTACAGCTAAAATATGCTGACCAATAGCTTTATAAACAAAACCTAACTGCTTATGTACTAAAGGGTTTCCTTGATCTAGCTGAGCGGCTTTAGTGTAAAGATCTAGTGCTGATTCCACATGATTTTGACGATACTTAATCCAAGCTAGTCCCATCAAAGCTTCCACTGATTTTCCATTAATTTTTTGAGCTGTTTCAAAAGCATTTTGTGCTTCTGAAAATTGTTCTTTTTGTGTGTAGATATTGCCTAACTGAATATGTCCATATTCTAAGGTGGGATTAGATTCTACTTCTTTTTTGGCCATTTCTAAAGAAAGATCTATCTTACCTTGGACCGAATAAATTTTACTCAAGTAATAATAAAGTCTAGGATAACTTGGAAGTTTTCTTTTTATTTCTTCTAATTCTAAAAGAGCTTGTTGCAAATCACCTTTCTCATAAAGAGTCTTAGCTACTTGCATACGAACATTTAAATTTCCTTGTTCTAATTTTAAAAGCTCTCGGCCGTAACTAATAACTAAATCAGTATTTTCATCTAGCTGAGCGGCTTCCATCATAAAAGTATAAAAAGTTGTATCCTTATTAGGTAAATTCATAATTTCTTTTTTAGTATCTTCAAAATACTTCAGTTGACCACTGCGACGATAATAAATAGCAATAGCTCCTAAAACCTGAGGATGATCAGGATAATCCTTAAGAATCTCTCGCAGAAATCCAATTGCCGCCTCTGGGTTATCTTCATGTTCATAGATAATTTTAGCGTAATCAACTCGGTAGGTTAGATTGCCAGGATCAAGAGCAATAG
>JAGOVR010000178.1 GCA_018060635.1 Bacteriovoracaceae bacterium | reverse complement strand
ATATTAATATTATGTTTCGCTAAGATTGAAGTCATTTCTTTGAGAAAATAAGGCGTAAGATCAAGGCGGCTCACACAACTTAAGATAAGCGATTCATTCTTTTGACCTAGAGATTTATTTGCAGAAAGAGTAAAGGGTGAAAAATCTAAATGCAGATTTATTTTTTTCGTTATAAAGAGTAAATCTTTGAGGAGACTATCAGGTTCTTTAGTTTCAATCAGAAAGCTTAAAGAGAGGAGTCCATGTGTTACAGCTTGTCCCATATCTTTTAATTTCACAGCGTGTGCAGAAAAAGTCTGCATGATATTCGTTGTAATCCCTGGGCCATCTTGACCAGAAACTGTAATGAGAATCAGGTGCTTTTTCAATGCTCAAGCCCTTTTCGTTTTTGATGAAGTTTTTTAACTAAATCCCAAGAATAAGTAACCGCAGAATAAAGAGAGAGAAAACAAGCTAAATAAACAGACAAAATGCCAATCAACGGGAGAGGAATAATCCAAAAATTTTGATCAGGCATGAGAGTGGCAATTCCTACCATTTGAAAAGTGGTTTTCCATTTTCCAAGAGAGCTGACAGGGACGGAAAGACCATGGTCAGAAGCTAAAAGACGTAAAGACGTCATATAAATCTCTCTTAAAACTAAGATAATAACTACGAGGACAGGGATACGTTCTAAATCTTGTAAAATAATCAGAGAAGAGATCACCAGAAATTTGTCAGCAATCGGATCTAAAAAAGAACCAAAGACGGTTTGAATATTTTGTTTCCTAGCAATATAGCCATCGATAAAATCTGAAATAGAGGCGACTGCAAATGTCCAACCAGAAATCCATCCTAATAAATGACGATGCTCAAGGGCCCAATTCCATTCTCTAGAGATGAGAAAAAGAGGGCCAATCACAAAAGGAATGAGAAAAATACGCAAGAGAGTAATGCGATTAGGAAGGTTGTCAAAAGATAAATCAGAGTGTTGTTGCATAGGTGTCTCTTGGTTTTTTGGTCTTTAGACTTTAAGAATACTTGATTTTTATACTTAAGATAAAGAGAAAAGTTTTCCAAGCTGGCTCTTTTTTGAAAAAAGGTTATCTTTAAGGCTATGAAAAATAATTGGACTGTTTTAGGTGATGGAAAAAAGAAAGAAAAACGCAATATCCCTCGTTTCCCTTATCGCTATCTTCTTTTTCGTTTTGATACAGGGGATAAGTCCTCTTTTCAAATAAAAGATCTGTCAGTGGGAGGGATGCGTATAGGTCTGAAAGAGGGCGTTCATAATTGTCTTCCCGAGCAAGAAGTACAAGGAAAAATTTGCTGGCAAAAAAAAGAAGTAGAAATTAAGGGTATTATTCGTTGGGCCACAGCTACAGACATGGGATTAGAATTTACAGCAGATACGCAAAAAGCAGTCACAGAATTTTTCTCTTTAGAGCATATGGCAAAAGATTTAAGACCTTTACATAAATTTGAAGATTTAGAAATCCCTCCCAAACTTAAATGCTGGCTCAGTGGAAATTGTCCTGTAGATTTTTTTCTATGGAGTCACAGCGATGGAGCGGTGGCAAGTTTTCAAGTGGTTATTTTTGATCATGTAGTAGAGTGGAGCGATGGTCAGGGACTACGCACGGGAAACATTGCAGATCGTCAAGATATGGAAACTCCTCTTTCTATAGAAGATATTTTGTTTTTAGAGTTTGATAAGAATGTAGAAGAAAATAAATTAAAACAAGCCTTAACACTGATAAATTCTTTAGAGAGCACACTTTTAGAGGAAGAAATTAAACAGTTTATCGAACTAAAATTACGTAAATCTAAATCCTAACTTATTCCTAACATTGACCTCCTTAACTCAAGCCTTTATAGTGCCATAAACAAGGAGTTTCCATGAATCGCAACCTCGCTTTAGAATTTGTTCGTTCCACTGAAGTGGCCGCTATTGCTTCGGCAAGGCTTATGGGGCGTGGAGATAATAAAGCGGCTGATCAAGCGGCTGTAGATTCTATGCGGGCCATGCTGGATTCCATTGAAGCGGATGCTACGATTGTGATTGGAGAAGGGGAAAGAGATGAAGCTCCTATGCTTTATATTGGAGAAAAAGTAGGAACAGGAAACGGTCCCAAACTTGAAATTGCCGTAGATCCTTTGGAAGGAACTAACTTATGTGCTACAGGCGGGCCAAGCTCTTTGTCTGTTATGGCCATTGGAGATGAAGGCGGACTTCTTAAAGCACCTGATACTTACATGGAAAAAATAGCAGTGGGGCCAGAAGGAAAAGGAGTTGTAGATATTAGACTCTCTCCTGCCGAAAATTTAAAACGTCTGGCCTTTGCTAAAAAATGTCGCATTCAAGATTTAACGGCCATTATTTTAGATCGTCCTCGTCATGAAAATCTGATCGCCGAAGTTCGTAAATCTGGTGCACGTATTGTGCTTATTTCTGATGGAGATGTGTCAGCGGCTATTTCTACGTGTAATCCCGATACGGGAGTTGATATTCTCTTTGGAACAGGCGGAGCTCCTGAAGGTGTCATTGCGGCGGCCGCTATTAAATGTTTGGGGGGGGATTTCCAAGGGATTTTTAAATTTAGAAACCCTGATGAAATTGCCCGCGCTAAAAAAATGGGTGTAGTAGATATTAATAAAATTTATCAGCTGGAAGATTTGGCCCGAGGAAACGTCATGTTCTGTGCT
>JAGOVR010000177.1 GCA_018060635.1 Bacteriovoracaceae bacterium | reverse complement strand
CTAAAAGAATAAGAACCGCACCTACCCAGTGAGTAGGTTTCTTGAAGTGTTCTGCGTGAACAATAATTGTACTCATGGCTCCAGGACCTGAAAGCATAGGAATAGCTAGGGGGACAATTCCAATTTCTTTGACATTGAGTTGGGAATCTACTTCATCTTGAGAAAGTTTAGTTTGTGCAGGTTTCGCACTCATCATATTCATGGCCATACCACCAAAGAGAATACCTGAACCAATACGGAAAGAAGCAATGGTGATTCCAAAAAAATCTAAAATATGAGAGCCTAAAAAAAGAGCAACAATTAAAGTTATAAAAACAGCTAGTGAGCAGGTATTGGATATCTTTCTTATTTCTTGATCAGAATTACGACTGGTGAGTGTCAGAAATGTCGGAATGGCCCCCAAAGGATTGAGAACAGAAATAAGAGCAATGGCCATTTTTAAAACTTCAGACATGAATCATTATAACTTTATTTTTTTAAGTTAGTCTAATTGCTTTAACAAAAGAAAAAGAGCTTGCGTACAAAATTTTTCCTTAATCTCTCGGCGAGACCCTTGAGGAAAAAAAAGTTGATGAACCTGTGTTTTTTGATTCCTCGTGATGGCCACAAAGGCCAGTCCTTGGGGAGTGGCTTGAGCATCAGGGCCTATCCCTGTTACTCCTGTGATTGCCATTGTTAGATCTGTGTTAGTTTTTTTGAAAAGATTTTCTGCCATAGCTTTAGCACAAGCTTCACTTACCAAGAGATTATTCTGTAAGAAATCTAAAGAAAGATCTAAAAAATTTTGCTTAAAAAAAGGAGTATAAGCGACCATGGCTCCTTTGAGGACTTGGGAGGCTTGAGGGATATTAGTAAGTTCAGAAGAAATAAGACCTCCTGTGCAAGATTCCACAAGAGAGATCGTTCGTTTTTGCTCAATACATTTCTTTATAATAAGTTCAGGCAGAGTGAGAGGTTCACAAGTCCAAATATAAGGAGCAATAGGAGAATGATCTAGAATCTCTTTTACTTTCTCTTTTTTATTTTTTAAATCTTCAGAAGATTCTGCTTGTAAAAAAATACCAATATCGACATTAAGAGTTTGAGGCAGGGAGCTGACCTTTCCTAGGTGAGATAAATGTTCCCAAAGGTTTGGAGCTACGTCAAAAAATATTTTTTCTTCAGGCAGACCATGCACACGAAAAGTCATTTGCTCGCAAATACTTGGAGGGAAAAAAGAGTGTTGTTCTAAGTAAGGAAAAAACTCTTGTTCAAGCATAGCGGAAAATTCTTTAGGAACTCCAGGAGCACACAGAATTATTTTTTTGTTTTCTTTATCGTGAAAACCAAGTCCTAAGGCCAGTCCTGTAGGATTATTAAAAAGGAGACAGCCCCTAGGAGTAAGATCATATTGAGAGAGACTGGAGTTAAAGGTTTTTCCTAGACGTATGGAATTGGCTTGCGCTAATACGAGAGCTTCTGGATTTTTCTCGATAGGGGCTTGTAACAGATGGCTTAAAGAGATCTTCGTTTTGTCATCCAAAGTAGGCCCCAAGCCTCCAGAAACAAAAATAATATCAAATTGAGATAAAGCCTTTTGCATCTCCTCAGTGATTACGTGTTCTTGGTCGCTTATGATACTTATTTTACTTAGAGCGAGTCCTTTTTTGGATAGAGATGTGGCAAGATAAGGAGCATTTTTATCTTGAACTTTACTACTTAAAATTTCATCTCCAATGAGAATAAGGGCAATTTGCATAGGATTTGATTATAGACATATTTATGTGTTTATATGAATATGTTTTTGCGTCTTAAATACACAGTTGGCAGATTCTTATGAAAAAAATTCAAATTAAATTACCTATTACGGCAGGTAACGAAGAAGATCTTTCTCGTTATATCAAAAAACATCACCCTTCAGAGACAAGTTATAAGATTGTCTCTCGCAATGTGGATGCAAGGGGAGCCGCTTGGGGTAAAACTCCTTATTATGTCTATGATGTTCTTTTGGGTAGTGAAAATATTTTGCCTCTAGATTCCTTAGTAGCAAGTAATAAACTTAAAAAAGAAGCTCCTCTTATTATTGGGGCAGGTCCTGCAGGGCTTTTTTGCGCCTTATATTTAGTCGATCACGGTGTTCCTGTCACTTTATTAGAGCGTGGATCAAAGGCCTCTCAGCGTATGCTTAAAATTTCTCAATTTTGGCGTAAAGGCATTATAGATGTTGATGATAATGTGTGTTTTGGAGAAGGAGGAGCAGGGCTTTTTAGTGATGGGAAACTCATTACTCGGGTTAAGTCTCCTTATGTCAAATATGTGATGCAAAGACTCGTAGAATTTGGGGCCCCTAAAGAGGTGGAATTTGTAGCCGATCCTCACGTAGGCTCTAATAAAATTCGTCAAATTTTAACGAGGCTTACCAGTTATTTAGAAGAGAAAGGATGTCACCTGCATTTTAATACGAGAGTGGAAGAATTTCTTTTGCAAGGAAATGTTATTGAAGGTGTGCGTACGCAAAAAGGTCAAACATTTTATTCTCCTCATGTTATTTTGGCCGTAGGACACTCGGCAGAAAATATGTATAAAGAATTAGAGGCAAAAAAAGTTCTCATGACAGCTAAAGACTTTGCTATCGGAATTCGCATTGAACATCCACGCAAAGTCATTGATGCTCTTCAATACGGAAAACAAGCGACGTCTCTTTGCTCTCTTTTAGGTTT
>JAGOVR010000176.1 GCA_018060635.1 Bacteriovoracaceae bacterium | reverse complement strand
ATGATCGATGCGACCCTTAGAATTAATAAGAGGCCCTACGTTAAAAGAAATTTTCTCACTGGACATAACATCTACTTCTCGTTCTTCAGGAGGAAAAAAAGAAAGAATCCCTTGGTAAGAGCTTTTGGGAATTTGCTTAAGACCATGGCGTACTAATTTTAAATTAAGAGGTGTGAGCGGGGCCATATCACAGATTGTCCCAATGGCCACAAATTGTAAAAGAGGATAGAGAGAAGGAATTGTTTTTCCTTTTTTCTCTAAATCTTTTTTTATTTGCACACACAAAGCAAAGGCTACTCCGACCCCTGCGAGTGCTTTTAAGGGAGAATTTTTATCTTCATCTTGGCGATTGGGGTTAACCACTGCAAAGGCTACAGGAATTTCTAAAGCTCCATCTGTATGATGATCTGTAATAATCAAATCAATGTTCTTATCTTTTGCAAAAAAAGCGGCTTCATGACTAGAAATTCCACAGTCCACAGTAATAAGAATTTTAATTTCTTTTTCTAAAGCATGTTCAATAGAAGAAACGTGTAATCCATATCCTTCTACAAAACGACTAGGTTGAAAGAGATAGGGGGTTACATTAAGCATTTGAAAAAAGTGATAGAAAAGAGCGCAGGATGTGGTTCCGTCCACATCATAGTCGCCATAAATTCCAATTTTTTCATTTTGCTCCAGTGCTTTAATAATGCGCTGAGAGCTTTTTTCTAAATCTTTTAAAGCGCAGAGTTCAGGTAGTTCTTGTAAGTTCCATGAAAAAAGATTTGTAACATCAACAGGGGAAAGGTTTCTTCCTCCCAAAAGTCTTAGCATAGAGGCAGGAAGAAGTTTATTTTCTTCAGAGACAGAAGATAATTGCATAGGGCGTAACACTAGCAAAAACTTTAGGAAAAGTCATGAATCTTTGCAGGCAAAATGAAAGCTATTTACCATAGGGCCATAAGGCCATACAGCAGATCATCTTCTGCTAAATCTTGAGCTGGAGCAAAGAGCTGAGCATTTTTTATATCACTTACATTTTGGCCATGTACTTTTTGAAAATAATTCAGAGGCATAAATGATTTTTTACAATGAGGGCATTTTTCAATTTCGTGTAAGGATTCTGCTACCTGAAAACACATATGACATTTTCGAAAAAAAGTAGCAGATGATTTTTTTAAAACTTTAGTATTTTGAGTATTATCTTTCACTCATTAAGTCCTTAGCAAGTTAGGTTATGCAAGGCTTTTCGTAAGCTTAGATAAAAACTTTATAAGTATTTTTAAGATTTAAATTCGTGTCCAAGAGTGATTAAATTTTGGTCATCAGCTTGGAATCCATAACGATTTCCTTGTAATAAATTGTCACTATCTTTGTCATCACTGTCTAAATTAAGAGAAGGAATAAGATTTTCTGGAGCCGATAAACGAAACTCACTTAACTGCCAAGGTTGTAAGGCAGAATAAGAAGACGAAAATGTGTTTTCCATAGAGACATCAGCAAAAGAAAATTTAGAATAATCAGCGATAGAGGTTGTAACAAAAGCACTGTAGCTATCCAAAGCACGGCTAAAATGGTCTAAAGCAATATCTTGAGGTTCGTTTACAGGAGTTACAATAAGTTTGTTATATTCTTTGGCATCAAAAACATTTAAAACTTGATCCACCTGACTAGTAAGAGAGTTAAGTTCTTTAAGTCGAGTATCTTGTTCATGATTACAAATAACTTGGTCGAAAGCTTTAGTGGCAGAATGCGCTAGTTTTTCTTTTTTATAAATTTTTTCTAAATCTTGCGCTTCTTTTCCATTTACAATTTGACTAATTTTGCTCATCTCAATATCGTAACAAGTAGATTCAATTTCTTTTTCAGCAGAGGTATCCAGTTTTTTATCCATTTCAACATAAGCCTTTTTTGTTTCCATAAGACGATTATAAATTATTGTCAGCTCTTCAAAGCTTTTCTTTTGCATATCTTGCTTTAAGTTTAATGATTCAGCTTTAGCTATTAAGTCTGAAACTTCCTGAGCGTAATCAAATGTAGAAGGAATACTGGCTATCCATCGCATAGTCTTTTGTTCTGTCTTATGGGCTTGCCCTAAAACTAAGCCCAAAAGAGAGACTAAAAAGAAGTTAAAGTATTTAGTTTTCATGGTTTTCTCCCTACTAATAATAAAGAATACAACCATGTATCATACAAGAATGGGGCCAAAGTATGAGGAGTACTATTTCGGGGGGTTAGGGTAATGAACCTGTCAAACTTTTAAACAGGTGCGAAAATTCTTATCCAATAAATCAAGGAAGGCTTCAGTATTAAGATAGTGCTCAGATTTCAGATTTTCCCCATGAACACAAAGAGCTAAATCCTTCGTCATGAATCCAGCTTCCACCGTTTCCACACATACTTTTTCCAGTGTTTCACAGAAACGAGTAAGTTCATTATTACCATCTAATTTTCCACGGAAAGCCAAACCTCTGGTCCAAGCAAAAAGCGAGGCAATGGGATTCGTTGATGTGGATTTTCCTTGCTGGTGCATACGAAAGTGGCGAGTCACAGTTCCGTGAGCGGCCTCTGCCTCCATACTTTTTCCATCGGGAGTAATCAGAACTGAAGTCATGAGACCTAGTGATCCGTAGCCTTGAGCTAAAGTGTCAGACTGCACGTCTCCATCATAATTTTTACAGGCCCACACGAATTCTCCTTTGCTCTTTAGTGCAAAGG
>JAGOVR010000175.1 GCA_018060635.1 Bacteriovoracaceae bacterium | reverse complement strand
TTCGATAGAATTGGAACGAGCACCCAAACATAAAACATTTGCATTATTATGTTCCCGAGAAAGTTTAGCATCTTCCACACTTCGACAAAGAGCGGCTCGAATTCCTTTGAACTTATTGGCAACAATGGACACACCAATGCCTGTTCCGCAAAGAAGAATTCCACAGTAATCAGGGTGCTTTAAGACTTCATGAGAAAGTTTAATAGCAAAATGAGGGTAGTGGACACTCTCATTAGAATTTGTTCCTAAATCTACAACCTGTAATTTTTCTCGCATAAAAAAAACTTTGAGAGCTTCTTTCGCTTCAAATGCGGCATGATCACAAGCTATGAAAATTTTCATATTAATACCTATAATCCTCAGTTTTAAAGGGACCATTAACTGAGATTCCCAAGTAGTCTGATTGCTTGGAAGTTAATTTATCTAATTTAACTCCTACTTTTTCTAAATGAAGCATGGCCACTTTCTCATCTAAATGGCGAGGGAGAACGTAAACTTTATTTTGATATTTGTTTTTGTTATTCCATAACTCAATTTGCGCCATGACTTGATTTGTAAAAGAGTTGGACATAACAAATGATGGATGTCCTGTTGCACAACCTAAATTAACCAAACGTCCTTCCGCTAAAACAATAACTCTTTTTCCGTTAGGATAAAAATATTGATCAACTTGCGGTTTAATATTTTCTTTTCTGATATCTTTGCGACCATTAAGATACGCCACATTAATTTCTGAATCAAAATGCCCAATATTACAAACTATCACTGAGTCCTTCATAACATCAAAGTGACGAGCATCTACCACATCACAACAGCCTGTAGCTGTTACAATAATATCTGCTTGAGGTGCGGCTTCATCCATAGTCAAAATTTGATAACCTTCCATGGCAGCCTGTAAAGCGCAAATAGGATCAACTTCTGTGACCATAACCTTCGCTCCCATTCCCTTTAAAGCGTCTGCACAACCTTTCCCGACATCTCCAAAGCCAGCTACCACACAAGTTTTTCCTGCAATCATGACATCCGTGGCACGCTTAATCCCATCAATGAGAGATTCACGGCAACCATATTTATTATCAAACTTAGATTTTGTGACCGAATCATTAACGTTCATAGCTGGAATTTTAAGTGTTCCTTGTTCTTCCATTTGTTTAAGTCTTCGCACCCCTGTACTAGTTTCTTCAGAAAGACCTCGTACATTTTTTAACATTTCAGGATATTTTTCATGTAGAAGAACAGTTAAATCTCCACCATCATCTAAAATCATGTTAAGAGCAGAACCATCTGGCCAGTTTAGTGTTTGTTCAATACACCAGTTATACTCATCTTCTGTTTCTCCTTTCCAAGCAAAAACAGGAATTCCTTTTACAGCTAAAGCCGCCGCCGCATGATCTTGAGTTGAAAAAATATTACAAGAAGACCAACGAACTTCTGCACCTAGTTCCATAAGTGTCTCAATCAGGACTGCCGTTTGAATAGTCATGTGCAAGCATCCCGCAATTTTGGCCCCTTTAAGAGGATATTTACCTTTATATTCTTCTCTTAAGGACATAAGTCCTGGCATTTCTTTTTCTGCTAATTCAATTTCTTTACGCCCCCAATCAGCTAAGGAAATATCTTTTACTTTAAAGTCACCCTGCTTAGAATTTCTTTGAACAGAACCACTGGCTACAAAATCTAAAGACATAAATCATTCCTTTGTTTTTTAAACTAGAAAAATCTATAACTTTTATACTAGAATAGCCTTACCTATGGCAAGTTATACTGAAATCAACATTCAAGATGTAGAGAGAATTCTTTCTCTCTACAACCTCTGCAACGTAAGTCATGTTATTCCTCGTAATTTAGGAATTTCTAACTCTAATTACCAAGTTATTTATGGTGATGGAAAATCTGTTCTGCTTAAAGTTTCCAATGATAAAAATGTAGCTCAACTCAAAGAAGAAATGGAAATTTTAACTACACTTAAAAATTTAAACTATCCTTATTCTCTTACTCCTTTTCCTCTGCTTAAAGGGGGCTATGTTTACGAAGTGGAAAATTATTTTGGAGTGGTCTTTCCTTTTATCAATGGACATCCTCCTCGTATTGATAACATGAGCTGTTTTGCTATCGGAAAAGCATTAGCACAGCTTCATCTTGCCTCTGAGCACAAAACGCTTCCTCACCATCTACGCTCTTATCATGATGTTGGTTGTGACTCCGTGGGGATTTTAGAATATATAAAAACACATCCTCTTTGCCCTTCTCATTTTAAACAAGCTTTTTTTGAGGTATTTCCTCAGGGCCGCGAACCTTTTGAGAAAATTACTTTTCCTCAAGGAATTATTCATGGTGATCTATATTACGATAATACTCTTTTTGATGAAGCTCATTTACAAGTAGTTGCCGTGTTAGATTTTGAACAAGCTGGTGTCGGTGAATTTATTTTTGACATCGGAGTTTCTATTTCTGGTTCTTGTTTAAAAAATGGACTAGTGGATGTAAACCTGACCAAAGAATTTTTAAAGGGATATAATTCTCTTCGCAAACTAAGTTTAGAAGAAACTAGTTTTTTAAATGAAGCCATTCTCATTGGACTTTTTTCTATTGCGCTTTGGCGCATAAAAAGATTTAAAGAAGGAAATCTAGATCCTACCCGTAGTGAAAGTTATCTGGAACTCGTGAATCGAGCACTCTCTTTCAAAAAACAACAATTTTCTCTATAACCT
>JAGOVR010000174.1 GCA_018060635.1 Bacteriovoracaceae bacterium | reverse complement strand
CATTTATTTAGTGCTGACTACCAAACTCATTTAGAAAATATTAAGAAATTTCAAAAAAATCCTAAAAACAGAGAAGGAAAAAGCTGGAGAAATCTTAAACAGTAGGAACTTTCTTCATTTTTTTAGCAAAATTAAGTCGTGCATAATCACGAACTAATTGATCTTTATCTTGAGCAAGAAATTTAAGCGTCTCTAGTGATGTTTGTGAATTAAGGGCCACCGCATGACGAACTGTAATGGCTTGGTGACGATTCAGTATTTCTAAAATACGAGGAGTGGCATGCAGAGAACGAGCAACTTCTAAGGCTAACGCTACCTCCGCAGAAGTGGCATAAGTCATCAGCTCATTTTCATCACGAGTTTCCCGAACTTTTTGTAATTTTTTTTGTAATTCTGTCATCATAAATTAAAATATTGAGTGAGTGCCCAATACTTATGGCACTTTTTATTTATTGAGGGATTATGATTCTTCACTTAAACGTTGTCAAACCGCTTAAATCACTCATTTTCAAAGAAATTTGCAGGTAAATATTGCCTTTTTTTATCTTGCTTGTGTGCAATTTAACCTAGGTCTAAAATAGAAGGATTCCAAGGTCTGGGATGACCTTTTTTCTCTAATCCTTTGAGGATAGAGATAAACGTAAGAAGGAGATATAGATATGGATACAGAAGTAGTCACCAACCTAAAAAGAAAATTACTGGTTTTAAAAGCACAAATTTTAAACGGTGGGCTTTTGGCCAAAACAACTGAATTGCAAACTCCCACTGAAGATTTAGCTGATGATGCTGATTTAGCTTCTAGTGCTATTTCTCAAGAGGTTTCTTTTAATATTAGAGAAAAAGAATTAGGAAAATTGCGAGAAATCGAACTAGCATTGCAAAGAATTGAAGATAAGACTTACGGTCATTGTGCTGACTGCAGTGAAGAAATTAGTTCTAAACGATTAGAAAAACAACCTTGGACAAACCTATGTATTGTTCATGCAGAAGAACGTGAAAGAGAAACACTACAATTTGCTAGACGTGCTTAATAATGTTGTGTTTAGTTTTGTGAATCCTCCTTTATTTTTAAAAGCCCTCTACAAAGAGGGCTTTTTTATGTCTATTTTTTTGACAGCCCCTTAAAACTTAAACGCTCACTTTCTGTAAAACCCTCTAACTCCTTAATTTAACTTCACTTCTCTTGGCATTTACCTTGCTTTAACTAAAGAGCAATAACTTTTTAATTTCGCAGGAAGTGAGGACACATGAAGCGTATTTATTCTCATTTATTTTTAGCAATACTCCTTATGATTGGAATGAGTTTCAGTAATTCATCCCAAGCTCTGCGAACACTTGCCTCTAGTGCAAAAGCATTTTCGGTAGAGCATAGCTTTAGTAGTTGGGGTATTAAAAATACACCAGAAAATGGTTCTATCAATGTTGTTCCAGCATGGAAAAATTTTGAAAAGAAAAAAGAAGTCATCGTAGCTGTAGTAGATACAGGCATTGATCCCGAGCACACTTTTATTAAAGATAATCTCTATTTTCCTCAAGGTAGCGTAAATGCAAAACAATTTGGTTTTGATTTCTCTAGCACTCAAGCCAGTACTACTCCCCTCGATGACCATGGTCACGGGACTAACGTAGCTGGAATTATAAAAAGTATCTTTCCTGAAGTTCGTATGATTCCTTTAAAATATTTTAGTCCTAAATCTAGTCCTGAAAGTGTTTTTTCTGCGGCTCTTGCCGCTTTAGAAAAAGCTGTGGATTTAGGTGTTGATGTCATTAACTACTCTGGTGGTGGACCTGGAATGTCTTTAGCCGAACTTAAAATTCTTAAAAAAGCACAGGATAAAGGAATTATTATTGTCGCGGCCGCAGGAAATGAACACTCCGATATTGATGATAGCTCTAAAGCTTATTTTCCTGCCAGCTACCATCTTCCTAATATCATCACTGTTGGTGCTTACGATTCTTCTATGGCAAAGCTCTACGCCTCTAACTGGGGTAAAAAAACTGTGGATATTATGGCCCCTGGAAAAAATATTTTATCTGCTTTCACTAGCTTGGGTATGAATCCTAATAGAAATCTTTTAGCTGAACGTAACGTAGCTTATGTAAAAAATAACTTGGATGGCAAAACTTCCTCACAGATGATGAGTGGGACAAGTCAAGCAACCGCTTTCGTTACAGGAGTTGTTGCCTTATTAAAAGCTCAACATCCTCATCTGGGTTATCAACAAATTCGTGAGATCATTTTAGAATCAGCTAAAAAGGAAAATACTTTTTCTGATTTATGTATCTCAGGAGGACGCTTGGACGCTGGAAAAGCTATGGAGCTTGCTAAAACAAAATATGCTCCTAAGGTTGTTATCGCTAAAAAATAGTTCCTTTTTTATCATTTTCAATATCGTAGTGATGACATTATGATAGATCCTATATGCTTTTTCTTTTTTTAAATATTTTAGCTGGTTCTTTTTACGCTTTAGGCTTCCCTTCTCCTTTAGCTGAGTCCCTTTTTCCTTTACCGCTTTTAGGTATTTGTATTTTGCTTTTTAATTTTTTTAAAGCTAATTTTAATCTAAAAAAATGTATCTATTCTTTTCTTTTTTTTACACTGGGCTTTAATCTTACTGGTTACTACTGGCTGACTGAAACGTTAGTTACTTTTGGAAATTTACCCTATGCTATAGGCGGCACTCTAGCCTTACTTTTTAGTCAGATTATTGCTC
>JAGOVR010000050.1 GCA_018060635.1 Bacteriovoracaceae bacterium | reverse complement strand
ATGCCTGCACCCACTAACGTAAACTCTTGAGGCTTAGGCTGTGCCACCAAAGCAATGCCATTACTCTTAAGATATTTACAAACAGTTATCCCAAATCTTGCCAAGTCATATTTTTCTTGAGGAAAAACATTTTGGGTGACTGATCTTAACTCTGTTTCCAATACTTCATCCTCATCTTGAATGAGGAGTCCTCCTACCACAGAGCGTAGAGTTTTTTCCTGAGTATTTTGAGCTCTCATAGGTAGTTTAATTAAGCGTAGATTTTTTTTAAGCGAAAAAATTTCTAAAGCTTCTGCAGAAAAATCAGGAGCTATGATGACTTCGATAAATTTTTCTTTTAAAAACAAGGCACATTCTTTATTCAAAATATGAGAGAAACCTAAAATTCCCCCAAAGGCACTGACGGGGTCTCCAGCCCATGCTAACTCTAAAGCTTTCTCTAAGCTATGAGCTTGGGCTACACCGCAAGGATTAAGATGTTTAACAACTACTACCGACATTTGGGAAGGATTTAGAAGATGCAGATCACTCACCACTCTCCATGCCGCATCAGCATCTAAAATATTGTTATAGGATAATTCTTTCCCCTGTAAAAGATGAGCCCGTGCTAAACTTAAATCGGCATTATTAAGTTCATAAAGATAAGCTTTTTGATGAGGATTTTCACCGTAGCGCAAGCTTTGCGGATTTTTAAAAGCGGGAATAAATTTATCTTCAATAAGAGTATTAGCAATGACAGCGTCATACTGACTGAGTTTTAAAAAAGCATGAGCGGCATTTTTCTTACGCATATCAAAACTAACCATGCCATTATTAAAATTCATTTCTTTTTGTAAGTCAGCATACCCAGAAACTTCTGTGCAAACCAAAACACTTTCAAAATTTTTGGCCGCAGATCTTACCATAGTAGGCCCTCCCACATCAATATTCTCAATGAGAGTATCTTCATCCGCTTTTTTATCTAAAACTTTTTCAAAGGGATATAAATTACAAACCACTAAATCAATGGGATGCACTCCAAGGGCTTTGGCATCTTGTTCGTCTTGAGAATGTCCCCTACGAAACAGCAGAGCACTTTCAATTTGAAAACTAATAGTTTTCATACGTCCACCAAAGCTTTCGGGACTTCCTGTAATTTTTTCAATAGGCGTAAAAGGAATGCCTGCTTGCTTAAGTGTTTCGCCCGTTCCGCCTGTGGAAATAATTTCTACATGGTGACTAACAAGAGTTTGCGCCAATTCCACAATCCCTGTTTTATCGGAAACACTGAGAAGTGCTCTCTTAATTTTTATTTTTTCTTTTTTCATTAATTCTCCTTAAAAAAATCCACAGCACTTTTAAAAATCTCCAGTCCTAATGCTTCCTGTAGAGGAGAAGGACATAAAAGATTTGATGTGGCCGCTTCAGGATGAGGCATAAGTCCAAATATTTTTCCCGTAGGATCTGAGAGTCCTGCAATATTCTCATAAGAACCATTAATATCTTCCGTATAAGTTAATGCTATTTGTCCTGCTAGTTTTAATCTTTGAAAATATGTTTGGGCTTTTTCCTCAGAGGCAAACGCTATGCGTCCTTCGCCGTGACGAATAGGAAATGTTATTTTTTTCCCTTTTAATTTTTTGGTCCACAAACAATTGGAATTTTCTGGCACTATCAAATCTACCCAACGGTCTATAAAAGTCCGAGGCTCATTGTTAGTCAGTGTTAAAACTCTTTCTTGCAATGGGTAAGGTAGAAGTCCTAGCTTCACCATGGCCTGAAATCCATTACAAATCCCAATAATAAGTTTTTCTTTTTGCACAAATTCTTTTAACTCTTCTCCCATTCCATGTTTCATTTTAAGTCCTAAAATCTGACCACTGGATATTTCATCGCCAAATGAAAATCCTCCTGGAAGAGCTAATATTTGAAAGTTCTGTAATTGTTTTTTCTGTGTAAGGGCATCATTAATATGACAAATAGAAGCTTTAGCGCCTGCCATTTCAAAAGCTCTGGCTGTTTCTTTTTCACAGTTAATACCATCACCGCACAAAACTAAAACTTGAGGTTTACTCATTTAAAAACCCTCCTTCCACGCTGTCACTAAGGCAGGTAATTTAGTCTCACAAACTTTGACTCCTAAATTCTCTACGCACAAAGTTTCATCCTCTGTCACTGTTCCCCACAAGGTAGCAAAAGAAGTAAACTGTGTTTCAAAATCCAACTTATTTTTAGGATCAACGCTAACTAAAAAACATCCTGTGACTTCATTAAAAAAAGTAGCCGAAATATTTTTCGATTGAAGTGTGACTTTGGCCCCGAATCTTCCTGCAATCATTTTCTCACTTAATGCAACTACCGCGCCTCCTTCTGAGATATCATGACAAGAAGCTATCAATCCTTTTTGTATACTTAAAAAAATATTTTTATAAAGTTCTAAGTTTTTCTGTAAATCAGGAGAAGGAAGCTTTATATTTGGCACATGAAACATCCGAGAAAATTCACTAGGTGTAAAAAAATCTTCAGGAATATTTCCTAGCAGATAAATAAGATCTCCTGCCTTTTTAAAATCTGTCGTTACTTTTTTTCTTACATCAGGAATTTGTGCTACCGCTGTCACTAAAAGTGTCGGAGGGACACTAATCTTAACTTCCACTCCTTGCTTATTTTTTCCAATAAAATCATTTTTCATACTGTCTTTACCACTGACAAAAGGCATTCCATAACTTGTAGCCATGTCATAAAGTCCTACACAAGAGCGTACAAGTTGCGCCATCTTGTGATGACCATCGGGATTTTTGGCACTCAAGATAGGATCAGGCCAACAAAAATTGTCTACTAAAGCCATATGAGAAGGATCTCCCCCCACGCATATGCTATTACGAACAGCTTCATCTACTGCGTACTGACTCATCAAATAAGTATCTTCATGAGAAAGAAGAGGAGCAAGACCACAAGAAACAGTCACACCATTCCATTCTTCCCCTCCATGGGGATGAAGCCACACTACACCCGCATCTGCAGGGCCATCAGCTTTTTTTCCAACAAAGGGCTTTCCAACTGTCGCCGCTTGAACTTCGTGATCATAGCGTCTGACCCACTTTTCTTTACTAGTAATATTGGGACGTTTAAGTAAATGAAGGAGAGCTAACTCTAGAGTATTTTCCTGCCATTCTTTTTTTGGTTCAGTAAAAAAAGATGTCTTTTGTTTGTCAGCCGTAAAATGTGCTTTCAATTCTAAGGCGGGCAATGCTTCATGTAAAAAATGTAAATCCAGCAAAGCCACAATTTTTTTATTATAAAAAACTTTTAACTCTCCTGTATTTTCAAAATTTCCTAATACACAAACTTCAACTCCACGATTTCCAGCTAATGTTAAAAAAGCATCTATCTTGTCTTTTGGTACAGCGTAACTCATCCGCTCCTGACTTTCAGAAATCATAAGTTCATAAGGAGTGAGTCCTTGATACTTCACTGGAACATGAATCAGATCAAGGCTAGCTCCTCCTGCTTTTACACACATTTCTCCAATACTGGAAGAAATCCCTCCAGCACCGTTATCTGTAATACTAGAAAAAAGATTTAAATCTCTAGCCTCTAACGTAAAATCGAGAAGGCGTTTTTGTGTGATAGGGTCTCCAATTTGTACCACAGTTGCAGGTGCTCCTTGGGTCAACTCCATAGAGCTAAAGGTGGCCCCATGAATGCCATCTTTACCTACTCGCCCTCCTGCCACCACAATAAGATCTCCCGCTTTTTGGTGTTTATCAGAACTCATGATCCCACTTGGTAATGTGTGAGGAAGAACTCCCACTGTTCCTACATAAACTAAAGGTTTCCCTGCAAAATCAGCATCAAAAAAGAAAGCACCATTCACCGTTGGAATTCCGCTTTTATTTCCTCCATCTTCAACACCTGCATGAACTCCTTCCATAATTCGTCTAGGAGTTTTAAGTCCTAGGGGAAGAGGAAGATCTACCTCTGGAGGAGCGAAACAAAAAACATCCGTATTAGCAATAGGTTTAGCTCCAAAACCACAACCTAAAATATCGCGATTCACTCCTAAAATACCTGTGAGGGCCCCGCCGTAAGGGTCTAGGGCTGAAGGACTATTGTGTGTTTCAACTTTTACACACACATCTAAATTTTTATCAAATCTAACAATTCCTGCATTATCTGAAAAAACAGAAATAAGCCAAGAAATGTTTCTTTCTTTTTTTACTTTTTCTGTCGCTCCTTTAATGTATGTTTTATAAAGACTCTTAATTTTTTGTGGGCCTAACTTTTTAAAAGTCCCTTCTTGATCTTCTGAGTATTCTACTTCTGAGGCAAAAATTTTATGTTTACAGTGCTCACTCCACGACTGCGCTATAATTTCCATTTCTACATCTGTAGGATTTTCAGAAAGACCAAATTGTTTACGTTTTTGCCTAAAATTTTCATTAGTCTTATAAAAGCTAGCCACCAGCTTTAATTCATCAAGACTTAAGGCCCAACAATTTTTCTGACTTAACTGTAATAAGTCCTCATCTAATTTATCAAGATTATAAACTTCAACTTTCCCTTCACCTGTAATATGAACTTCTGGGACCTCTTCCACCTCAAATCTTTTTTTACGACAAAAATCTACATACGTTTCTATTTGTGCTGTCTGCAAAAGAGGATTAGAAAAAAGCTCCTCTGCTAATTTTTGCACTTGATCTCTTTGTATGTTCCCTTGTAAGAAAAAAAGTGTGCCTGAAAAAACTTTTACTGTTTGTGCTTGATTTACTAAACTTAAAGCTTCACTCGCCGCATGACCTAAATTATCAGTAACCCCTGGACGAAAACGTATTTCTACCACCCATGTAGGATTAATTTTCTCATTAAGTATTTCTTCTTTAAAAACGCCTTTTTGCAAAATACTATCACAAAAAACTTCTTGCACCCATGCCCCTACTTGCGCTTCCGTTACCGTCTCTTCTGTCTTAAGTAAATAAAGCGGAACAACTTGTAGATCCTCTAATAAAAAATGAAAATGTTTTTGTATCTTTTCTATAAAAGGACTACGTGCTTTACTGTCATGAGAATAAACTTCTATCCGCCATAAATTTTTATTCATACATACTCCGTAAGTATTTTCTGTAAAGCCTCAATATATAAAAGGTGTTCATTTTGCAAACCTCTTTGTTTAAATTCTTCTAAACTTTCACCTTCTATGCGCTGATATTTTTTTTGCAATAAAATAGGACCCGTATCAACACCACTATCCACAAAATGCACCGTGGCCCCAGACTCCACTTCCGTGGAGGCATAGACTCTAGGATAAACATTCATCCCTGGAAATTTAGGCAAAAGAGAGGGGTGAATATTCACGACTTTATTTCTCTTAATTTTTTCATCATAAAAATTTTGTAAAAACTGTGCAGAAAGCAGGCGCATATAACCTGCCAAAAAAACCCACTCCACTTTATATTCTTTTAAAAGTTGTAATATCTTCATTTCCTCTTCTTCATAGAAACAAGGAATATTAAATTTTCCCGCACGTTCTCTGACATAAGCATGAGGCTTATTGGTAATAACTAATGCCACCTGTGCCTTGTTTTTTTCACTTTGACAAAATTGCATCAACGCTTGTGCATTACTGCCACTACCTGAAGCTAATATCGCAAGATTTATCACAACCCAATATCCTGACGATAATTCATTCCCATAAAAGAAACTTGTTTTACAACTTGATAAGCATTAATTCTGGCCTGCTCTAAAGTATCTCCCCAAGCTGTCACTCCCATCACTCGTCCACCTGCTGTTTGAAATTCATGAGGCACTTGGCCCTGAACTCCAGCGGTAAAAATTTTGAAATTGGTTCCTGCTAACTTGGCAGGAAGATTTATGTTGTCATTTTTTCTGATGGCCACACCTTCTGTCCCTGGATATCCGTGAGCGGCAAGTACCACATGAACAGCTTTTTGTTTTTTTAAATTTATTTTTTTTGAGACAAGACTTCCTTTTGCCGCTTGTACAAATAAAGGCAGGATATCTTGGTCTAACAGAGGCATCAGTACTTGTGTTTCAGGATCTCCGAATCGAACATTAAATTCTAAAACACGAGGCCCCGCAGTTGTCATCATAAGCCCTACAAAAAGAATTCCTTTAAAAGGCATTCCGTTTTTCTTCATAACTTGCAACAAAGGTTCTACAACTTGTTTTTCTATATTTTGTTTTTCTTCTTCTCCTAACCAATCTACAGGAGAATAAGCACCCATTCCTCCCGTATTGGCTCCTAAGTTCCCATCTCGAATGCGCTTGTAATCACAAGCAAAACCTAGCGAGACATATTCTTTCCCATCACACAAATAAAAAGCTGAGACCTCTGGACCTACTAATTTTTCTTCTAAAATAAGACAGCCTTCTCCTAATTTTTTTTGCAATAAGAATTCTTTCAAAGCCGTTTCTACTTGCTGACGGGATTCAGCCACCACGACTCCCTTGCCTTGAGCTAAGCCATCCCACTTAACCACTAATCCTTTGGATGAAAAATCCCATAAATTAACAAAATCCATAGCTAAATTAAAATCATCAAATTTTTTAAAGAAAGCGGTGGGAATCAAAGCGTCTTGCATGATTTCTTTAGCAAAAACTTTAGAGCATTCTAACTGTGAGGCTCTCTTGGAAGGGCCTAAAATACATAACCCTTCCAACTCAAATAAATCCACAATTCCTTGATCTAAATAATCTTCAGGGCCTACTAATGTAAAATCTATCTTTTGTTCTTTAGCAAAAATGAGGAGGTCATTTATTTCTTTTAAAGAAATACACTGTATCGAAGAGTCCAATAGCATTCCAGCGTTTCCAGGGGCCACAAAAACTTTTTCACATAAAGGAGACTGACTTAACTTCCATGCTAAGGAATGTTCTCGGCTACCTTGTCCTACCACTAAAACCCTCATGGCTTTAACTCCTTTAAAATATCAGCAAAAGCTGGGACAGAAAAAACGGGTGGATACCCTGCTTTTTCACAAAGCACATTAGTAAAAGATTGATAAAGAAATTGAACTTGTTTTTTCATCTGCTCAGGAAGTTTTTGAGGAAGTAGGGTGCTATAGATCTTCCAATTTTTTTCTTTTTTTAAAATAGCCATTTCTTGCGCTTTTTGCACGTCTTGATACCATGCACTTTCTCGGTAATACTGTCTCAAATACTCTTTAGAAATTTGGATCTCTTTGTATAAGACACGTAACTCATCTAATCCGATAGCATCCACTAATTTAAAACTGCGAACACCATGAGAGTCGAGAGTAAAAGAAAATTCAAATTTTCCATCCCATAATTCTAGTGACAATGCTGAAAAAATATCTTTGAGTTTTAAACAAATATGTTCTGTAATCTTTTTAAGTTCCGCCATTTCCTCTTCACTCATGCCTGCAATTTGCATGGCCTCTTTAAAAGTTAAATAGCGATCTTTTTCTTCTAACTTGGTAGAAAACTCAATCAGAGGTTTCTCAAACATCTCTCCTTCCTGTGGCAGATGATCTAGGGCATATTCCTTTAATAAAGAAGGATTTTCCTTGAGACGTTTAGGAAGCGAACTACCTTTAGGCACTCCCATGCGAAAAATAACTTCCAGTGGGACTAAAACATTATTTTGTTTTTTTTGATAGACGCTATAATCATAACCCTTAGAGGTAAATAACGGTCGCAAAACGTCTATAGCCTCTACTTTTAAATAACAGGAAGCTGTAGCAGGAGGAAGTGCATTTCCTTGAGAATCAACAAGTCCTAGACTGTGACTCTCAATACCTTGTTGCTTAAGTAAACGAAAAAAAAGATCTGCCATCACGGCCAAAGCCTCACCTTTTCCTTCAATTAAGTCAGGCATTTCTCCCCAATCAAAAATAGAATAGCGATCAGAATATTCAAAAATATAATGGGAAGAGTTTTTTTCTCCTCGTACATTTTTAACAGAACCTTGATAAAGCACAGGTAACATCACTTCACCCTACGCTGAGAATTTAAATGAACTGCGGACGTTACATCCACAGGGTAATCACCATTTAAACAGGCCATACACATATCTTTAAGGCCAATGGATTCTTTTAATTTTTCTAACGTCAGATAAATAACTTTATCTGCACCTAATGTTTCAGCAATTTCTGTAGTAGTTCGTCCTGTAGCAATAAGTTCACTGGGACTTGGAAAATCAATGCCGTAATAACAAGGATGGCGAATAGGAGGACAACTACTCGCTAGATAGACGGCACTGGCCCCCGCTTCTCTCACCATGCGAATCAAGTGACGAGAAGTAGTCCCCCTCACAATACTGTCATCCACTAATAAAACTTTTTTTCCTTTAAATTCTGAGGCGACAGGTGTGAGTTTTAAGTTGACGGCTTTAGATCTTTCTTCTGGAGAATTAAGAATAAAACTTCGTTGAATATAGCGATTTTTTACTAAAATTTCTCGATAAGAAATTCCTAACTCTTCTGCCAGTGCAATGGCAGAAGGACGACTGGTATCTGGAACAGGAACTACAATATCAGGACTAATCTCACCACTGTCTATCATTTTTTTTACTTCATAGGCCAAATTTCTTCCCATATTTAAACGAGCGGCATACACATCTTTCTTTTCTAAGACTGCTTCAGGATTAGCAAAATAAACCCACTCAAACATACAAGGAGCTACTTTATTTTTTTTAAGCTCTAAACTGTGTGACTCTCCTTTTTGATCTACAAAGAAAATCTCTCCTGCCTTTAAATCTCTCACCACTTCATAACCTAAATAAGTTAAAACATTTGATTCTGAAGCAACACAATAGCTTTTCTCAAAAGGAATTTTGCTTTCCTGTTTTTCTTTTTCTGTGAGTGTTCTCTCTCCTAATATTAAAGGTCTAATTCCACTGGGATCTCGAAAGGCAAACATCCCCATAGGAGCAATACTTCCTACAACTGAATATCCCCCCTTAACTTTCGCAAAGACGTCTTGAACAGCTTGTGTAATCGCTTCAAATTCTTTTTTAGCAGATCTTTCTTGGCTCAAGTGATAAGGAAAATTTGTATCTAAGGAATCCGCAAAAATATTAAGAATAATTTCTAAATCATTTTTAGTAAAAAGATGGCGACGTTTAGAGACCAGCTCATTTTGTAATTCTGTAACATTCACAACATTTCCATTGTGAATCATCCCTATCCCGAAAGGATAGTTAATGGTCATCGGTTGCAAATCTCTGCCGTCTGAATATCCCACTGTAGAATAACGAGTATGTCCAATAGCGTGATGCCCCTTCAAATCCATCAAAGATTTCTCATCAAAAACTCTATCGACTAATCCACTATTTTTAAGAAGATGAAAATGCTCTGTCTCATCCAAAGATAAGATTCCTGCGGCATCTTGACCACGATGCTGTAGAAGAAGAAGTCCTTGATAGGTTTCCCGAGAAGCTCGAGGAGAACCAAACACTCCGACAATGCCACACATCTAAGTGACCTCTCTTTTTTGATAAAATGATCGTGAGCTTTATCTATACATTTTTGCCCCTAAATAGTAAAGTTAAGATTCCTTCTTTTCCCTCACTCCAAGGTGGAACGATGAAAAACATTTATGATTTCTCAGCTAAAAATATCCAAGGAATTGACACGCCCCTCTCCTCATTTAAAGGAACTGTTTTACTCATTGTAAACACGGCAAGTAAGTGTGGATTTACCCCTCAGTATAAAGAATTACAGGAGCTTTATTTAAAATATAAAGATAAGCATTTTACTGTCCTTGGTTTTCCTTGCAATCAATTTGGTTCTCAAGAGCCAGGAACTAACCTAGAGATCCAAACTTTTTGTGAACTTAATTTTCAAACCACCTTTCCTCTTTTTGAAAAAATTGATGTAAATGGCGAAAATGCTCATCCTCTCTATAAGTTCTTAAAAGAAGAACGCCCAGGAATATTAGGTACTGAAATGATTAAATGGA
>JAGOVR010000173.1 GCA_018060635.1 Bacteriovoracaceae bacterium | reverse complement strand
GAAGAAACTAATAAAGGTATTTTTGAAGATGAAGACGAAGAATATGTTCTCTCAAAAAGTGGTAGCGAAGATGAAGAAGAGGAAATATTGTGATAACCAAACAGTTAACGCTTTATTATTTTGATGAGTGTCCTTTTTGTCAGCGGGTTCTAAAGTGTATTAACAAACTTCACTTAAAAGTAAGTTATGTCAATATCATGCAAGATCCCGCTGGAAGAGAAAAACTTTTAAATGATACAGGTAAAAAAACTGTTCCTTGTCTGTATATTGATAATCATCCCATGTTTGAATCATCTGATATTATCCATTGGTTAGAAAAAAATGCTGAATCCTTGGCCAAAGAATAACTTATGGAAATTAGAGATCCTGTTCATGGTTCTATTGCTATTTTAGAAGCCGAAGTTCCTCTTCTTGAACATCCTTATTTTCAACGCCTGCGCAATATTAAACAACTGGGTCTTTCTGAATATGCCTTCCCTGGTGCTTCTCATACACGCTATTTGCATTCCATTGGAGTTATGTTTTTAGCAGGTAAAATTTTTGATCTTATTTTTAATAAGCATCCAGAATACAAACAAAACAAAGATCTTTTAAAACTAAAAGAAACGCTAAAACTAGCCGCACTTCTACATGACATTGGACACGCTCCTTTAAGTCATGCCACGGAATGGGCCATGCCTCAAGTAAGCACCTTACAACTTCCTTCCTCCTACCTAAAAGGAGATTTAAAACGCAAAGCCACTCATGAAGATTATACATTAAAATTTATTTTAGATAGTGATTTGGCCCAAGCCTTCCATAAGCTCGAAGAAGAAATGGGTGTTTCCAAAGAGGCCGTTGCAGATCTTATTTTAGGAACGACCAACCAACCCAGTTACTTTGAAATTGGAAATATTAATTTTTTTCCTTTTCTAAATCGCCTAATCTCCAGTGAAATGGATTGTGATCGTATGGATTATCTCTTACGTGACAGTTACTTCTGTGGCGTCAGTTATGGCCAATATGATCTCCCTTGGCTGTGTGATAATTTAGATTTTTGTATTGAGGGTACCAATGCTTATCTTGCTATACATGAGAGAGCTGTGGCCACTTTTGATGATTTTCTTCTCAGTCGCTATCATATGTTTCTCATGATTTATTTTCATTACCGCGCTGTTTGCTTAGAACAGATGCTACTTAAGTACTTCAGCTCTTGCTCAGAATATACCCTTCCCTCTTCTATGCAAGATTATCAAAAACATGACGATTATTATCTGATGCAAGTTTTAAGACAAAGTGAAAATATGTGGGCCAAACGAATCGTGAGTAATAACATTCCTTTGAAAATTTTTGAAAGTTTTGGCAACGATCAAGAACATTGCCAAAAAGAATTACAAACCTATTTAGACAGTATGCATATTCCTTACCTTCTTTCTTCCTCACAAAATAGACTTTCTAAGTATTATGCCCAACCCAATCTTTACCCCATGAAAGTAGTACGAGAAGTTTTAGGTCAAAAAAATATCAGAGGGATCGAAGATGCTAGTGATCTTTTCCAAAAATTTAGCTCTGTTCACAAGATTGTCAGAATTCATACTGATTTTGATGATCTCTTAACACAGCAGAAAGAAGCTATTCGTAAAATTCTTAAAACATAATACGATTGTTGGAAATAGAAGTTGCAACTCCTATACACATCCCAAAAGTAAGCAAACTTGTTCCTCCATAAGACATGAGAGGAAGAGGAATTCCGACAATAGGTAATATCCCCATCACCATACCCATATTAATAAAAGTATGCCAAAAAAAGATACTAGTTATACCCATCATAAGTAAACAATCATAGAAACTACTGGTGGCCATAGAAATCCAGATCAAACGTAAAAAAAGAATCAGGTAAAGAGAAATTAAAACCAGAGAACCAAAAAAACCATGTTCTTCATTAAAAACAGAAAAAATAAAGTCAGTATGATTTTCAGGTAAAAATTGCAAAGACGCTTGCGATGATTTTTTAAATCCTTTTCCAAAAAACTTACCTGAACCAATAGCAATCTTAGATTGAATGGCATTATATCCCGAACCTCTAACATCCATAGCTGGATCTAGAAAAGTTAGAATTCTTTTCTTTTGATATTCTTTCAAACCGAACTCGTAAGAAAAAATTCCAATGAGGGTTGCGGCAACTGCAATGATAGCAATAGGACGCCAGCCCAGCCTTCGATAAAAAGTCATAGTCGCAAAAATAAAAAATAGAATAAGACCTGTTCCTAAATCAGGTTGCACAATAATGAGCCCTGCAGGAACAGCTGTAATCATAAAAGGAATAAATAGATCCTTAAGTGTTAAAGCCTGCTCTGGGTTTTTTCCCCAATACCATCTACTTAAAACAAAAATCAAAGCCATCTTCATAAGTTCTGAAGGTTGAAATTTAACGGGACCTAAAACAAGCCAGCGTTGAGCTCCCAATGTTTTTTTCCCAATGAGTAAAACTAAAACTAGTAAGATAAGATTAAAAAAGTAAAAAATATAAGAAATTTTAAGATAAGTGGTGGGTCTAATAAAACTTAAAATTCCTCCAAAAAAAAGGGCTAATAAAAACCAAAGCCCCTGCTGCCAATAAAGACCTGCCATATTCGGATCAGGCTCTGCATGAGTGGCTGAATATAAATTAAGAATACCTATTAAAAAATAACCATTACAAAGCCGGAAAAACTGGAGGCACGTCTTTTTAACTTTTTAAAA
>JAGOVR010000172.1 GCA_018060635.1 Bacteriovoracaceae bacterium | reverse complement strand
AGGAGGAAGATTTCAATCAAAAATCTATTTTGACTCCTCAAAAAAATTTACCAACTGGCGTGCCAGTAGGATCGATCATTGCCTTTGCTGGAGACAAAGAGCCTGAGGGATGGCTCATGTGTGATGGTTTACCGTATTCTTCTAAAAAATATCCAAAACTTTATGAAATCATTAAGGAAAAATATGTTCCAAAGGAAGAAGATTGGATCTTTAAAGCAAATAAAGTTTCTACAGTTGAAAAATTCTTTCATGTCCCTGACCTTAGAGGGCGTGTCCTTGTAGGCGTTGATAATGGATCAAACCGAGTGACCTCAAATAATACACTTGGAGCAACTGGAGGTGAGGAGAAAAATACTCTTATTATATCTAAAATACCAATACATGATGGGAGAATTCATGATAAAATCAATAATAAATTTGAAAAACTACCCATATTTGACACATCTGGTACATCTGCAAAACCTAATAATGGTTACACTGAACCTCACAACAACATGCAGCCTTATCTAGTTTCAAATTATATCATAAAAACGGGAAAAACCAACGAAGAGCTAGAATCTAAAATACAAGATGAAAAAATAAACCAATTAGAAAAAAAAATTAAAGAATTTGAAATTTCTCAACAGAAAGCTTGCGCAAAAGCATGGGTGCTTTTTAATGGATCAGAGCCAACAATATTAGACAGTTATGGCATATCATCTGTAATAAAAGATTCAGTTGGGCACTATACAATAAATTTTTCAAAACCGTTTAATTCTAAAAATTATTGTTCGATATTGAATGTGGGAGACGAATCAGGATGTTCCAAGATGGCATCTGGTCCTTGTGATAAAAAACAAACAGAAAATAGTTTTAGTTTACAAACATTTAGCGCTAGTAATTGGGCTTATGGTGATTTTCCGTTTGTTTCAGCTTCTTTTTATGGAAATTAACTATTTTCTTTTTTTACATTTTTAAAACGGTGAACACATGAAATCAACTCTTTCTTTAAAAAAACCATTAAGTGTGGAAAAACAATCCAAAATTGCTCAAATAACGGGTGTAAAGGTTAAAGTGGCGAAAGAAAAACCACTTAAAAATCAAAGTTCTTTAGACCCTTCTCCAGCAAAGAAGGACCCATTAATCTCGATCCATGAGTTGACAAAAAATTACCCTAAATGCTTTGATCTTAAGAACCCTAAACCTCTGAAAAAGGGCATTATGCAAGACATTCTTGAACAAGGCCTTTGGACAGAATCAAAAAACTCTTTGAGGAACGCTCTCTCTATCATCAAGCCATCTTAAGACGAGGTTTTTAGATATGACTTAAAAGGAGAAGAGGCTGAAGACATTAAAGAATCAGGAAAAGAATACTCTAAAATAAAAATTGGACAAAATTAAAATATGTGTACGTTTTTTTTAAAAAATAATGAATACTTATAATTAAATTAATGAACAAACAAATAATCATTTTTCAGACAGTAGATGGAAAAGTTTCTATTGATGTTCAAGTTGAGAATGAAACGGTATGGCTTTCTCTTACACAAATGGCGGAACTTTTTGAAAGAGACAGGTCTGTGATTTCTCGTCACTTAAATAAGATTTTTAAAGAAAATGAATTGAATAAGGAGTCAACCGTTGCAAATTTTGCAACAGTTCAATTGGAAGGAAACCGTGAAGTTACTCGAAACATAGAGTTCTACAATCTCGATGCGATTATTTCGGTGGGTTATCGAGTAAACTCAAAAAGAGGGACTCAATTCCGTCAATGGGCATCACAGAAACTTAAGGATTATCTTATCAACGGCTATTCCTTGAATCAAAAAAAGATGACTAAAGAAAGGGTAGATGAAATCCAAAGGACACTTCACTTGTTCACAAATACGCTTCAAAGTCAGGCGCTTGTAAATGAAAAAGGCGTAGAAGTTCTTTCATTAATTTTGAGCTATGCAAAAACATGGCATTTATTATTTCAATATGATGAAAATGACTTGGAACTCCCAAAGAATTGCACTCCTTCAAAAACAATATTGAATTATACGGACTCTATCATAGCCATAGATACTTTAAAACGACAGCTTGTTGCATGCGGAGAAGCCACCCCTCTTTTTGGTCAACAAAGTGGTAATCAGCTTGCTGGGATTCTAGGAAATATAGAGCAGACCTTCGCAGGAGAAGCCCTTTACGCCTCGAGCGAAGAGAAAGCAGCTCATTTATTATATTTTATTATAAAAGACCACCCATTTAGTGATGGAAACAAACGTATTGGCACTCTCCTTTTCCTTTATTACCTTAGAAAACAAGGAGTTTCTCTCACTTCTCTTAGTAATACATCTCTTGTAGCGTTGGCCCTCCTTATTGCAGAAAGTGATCCTATAGATAAAAATACAATGATTCGACTCATTGTTAACTTACTAACCATGCAAAAGATTTCACCATTAAATATGATGACTGACAAAAAAATAGAAAATAATTAGACCTCCTGCAAAAATTCTTAAATCTGAGGAGAGAGAGCTGCAAAATGGCATCACCCATTAACTAAATGATAGAAAATTGGGCTAAACAGAGAGAAAAAAGATTAACTTATTGATTATAAAATGTAATTTTTTCAAAAAATTTTTGTAAAATTAGATAAAAAACCTCTTGCCATGCCCCTATCACCCTGCTATACTAGGCGCATGTATAGATGATTTGTACTCACCTACACATGCTAACATAATCAACCTATTGAAGGAGGTTAACCATGCTAGAA
>JAGOVR010000171.1 GCA_018060635.1 Bacteriovoracaceae bacterium | reverse complement strand
ACTGCGGTACGCACAAAAAATAAGAAAGGTTTCATCTTCCTTTTTATGTTTTATCTCCTGCTCTAATCTCCTTTGTAAAAAAGACTGTCCTAACCAATGAGGGACACAAACTTCATAACAAGGAAGGTATTTAAGTTTTTCATTACCAAAATCTAGAATAACAAAGTCATCAAAGGTCAAAATAAACTCTTCTTCCCATTTATTTTGTATCTCTAACGAAAGGGTAGCGGTAAGTCCCAAAAGAGGAAGCCCACTTGTGGCACAACTAAAAAAAACCTCACGCATTTTAGGCCTAAATGTTTCTCCCCACATTTCATAGAGATGTACCTCATCTAAAATAAGTAGAATATTTTGTTGTAACAAAAACTTTTCGTCCCATAATTCAGGAGTCAAAATCAAAACTCCCTCTTTTAACTCTTTCCATTTTTTAAAAATTTCTTTTCTTTCTTGGGCACAAGAAAAAAGCAAAGTAGATGTTACTTTTTGCGCTTCTAAAAAAAATTCATCTGCTAAGGCCCTAAGAGGTGAAATAAAAATAAATTTCCAATGATCTTGCTTAAACATTTGTAATAAATATCTAGTTTTACCTGCGGCAGGAGGAGCTATAAAAAGAGTAAATGTTTTGGGCTTCAGTATAGAAAAAATATCCATGCAGAAAATAAAGCAAGAAACAGGCCAAAAAGTTATGGAAAAATTTGATGTAAAACATCTTTTGCAGTAAAGGAATTTAAACAAAGCATACTGTCGCATTCTGTTAAGGTGCAATAATGAGAAATACGAGTCCTACACTCCAAAGGTTCTAAAAAGAAAAATTTATGTTTTTTTTGATCATAAGGATGCCACTCTAGTGGTTCTTCGGGACCAAAAAAAGTATAGGTTGGTATTCCTAAAGCCACACATAGATGTTTCAGACCTGTATCATTGCCAATATAACATCCTGCCTGCCCTATTTGCAAAGGTAGATCCTCTAAAGAAACTTGCACAACCTTCGCACTCTCTGGAAATTGAAGATTCTCTATTTCTTGTTTTAACTTTTTATCAAAGTCATTAGAAGACAAAGGAATTAAAAATTCATAGCGAGTATCTTTTTTTAATAACTCTTCACATAAGTTTTTAAAATAGGACAAAGGCCAACATTTAGTAGACCGAGTAGCTGAGACCCCTAAAATAATTTTAAAAGAATCTGGGGTGATTAATTCCTTCATCTTAATACAAGGAGGATAATCTAAATAGGAAGGTGCTTTGCTATCATATGTAATATACTTTTTTTCTTTTAAAAAAGAAAAAATTCCATCTAAATCTCTTTGAATAGCAGGTTTACGCTTATGAGGTTTTTTATGATGATTATGAAAACCATAAGGAGTCTGTGTAAAAAAAGACATCACCTTAAAAAATTTTCTGGTTCTACCTGATTGATGAAGTTCAAAAATAAAATCAAATTTAGAACTTAATGATCGCACTAAATTGTAATAATCTTTAAGTGCTTTCAAATCAACATTCATATAATCATCTACAGATGTTTGTACGTTCTTATAAAGAGGAATAATCCAAGAAGGCAAGGCATAGGTAATATGACTTTCAGGAAAAATCTTTTTTAAATAAGCAATAGTTGAAAGCCCCATAATAGAGTCTCCCAAGGCACGACGTTTCACTATTAGAATTTTCTTGGGAGAAGAAGTTATTTTTGTTATGATGTTTTCCATGACAATTTTAAAACGTCCTTTAATTTCAGGCTTCACTTTTATAAAACATGGTCTAAGTTTAGCTTATCCTATCAAAGAAAGCATTGAAAGTATTGCTCCCCTTTGTGATGAAGTCATCATTAACGTAGGTTTTGATGATCCTCATCTTTTGCAAGATGATGGAACTTGGGCTTATTTAAATGATTATTTTAAAAATCCTAAATTTAAATTTTTAAAATCTTATTGGAATCCTGAGCTTAAAAAAAAAGGACTTATCCTTTCACAACAAACAGATATTGCTCTTAAAGCCTGCCAAGGAAGTTACTGTCAGTACATCCAAGGCGATGAAGCTCTCCATGAAAAAGATTTTCATATAATTGAAGAGGCTATCCGTGAAATGGAAAAAAATAAAGAGACTCAAGGGTTCGTTTTTAACTACCTGCATTTTTATGGAAATACTGATGTGATTAAATACACACGCAACATTTATCGCAGAGAGGTTCGTCTTATTCGCAATGGATTGGATATTATAAGTCATGGAGATGCTCAAGGATTTCGCCATAAAGATCATTCTAAACTTTGGTGTAAACAAATCTCTGCCACCATTTACCATTACGGTTGGGCACGCCCTCAAGAAACTATGAAAAAAAAGATTCAGGTGATGGATAAACTCTATCACGGTGATCAGTATGATAAGTCTCAAAATTTTGAATATGAAAGATTATGGGGACTTAAAAAATTTACAGCAACACATCCAAAAGTTATGCAAGAATGGGTTAAAAAAAATACCACAGGTATGGATATTATGAAACTTCCTCTCAAATTGAAAGCTCACGATATAGGGCTTATTTTTTCTGATCTGATTGAAAAATGCTCAGGCTACCGAATAGGGGAATATAAGAATTATCGCTTGCTGTAATCTGCTTTTTCGTGCTAAAAAATGCCATGCTTCATCGTGTAGAAAAATTATTGGACGAACAAGTGCGCCCTGGGCTTGCAGGCCATGGAGGCGGCGTAGATATTATCGATTTGGATAATGAAGTCCTTTTTGTCAGACTTAAAGGTGGTTGCCAAGGTTGCTCTAGTTCCAACGCCACTGTCAAAGAAGGAATCCGC
>JAGOVR010000170.1 GCA_018060635.1 Bacteriovoracaceae bacterium | reverse complement strand
GGTTAGTGTTAGCGAGGATACAATTAGAAATTACTAATGTAGATATAGACGCCATAGCTTATTATCAAGATTTTTTAGAAGCACTTTTTTTAAAACCTTCCATAAATTTAGACTCAGAACTAGGAATGGAATATCAGAGATTACTACAAGAATGGTAGACAAAACTTGTGGGATACAAAATTATTATTAATAAATTTCTTGTGGCAATTTATTTTTAGGAAGTGTGAGTTTCAGAGATGTTGAATCGGTTAAAACACAAAAAATTCCGCTTAGGATAAAGCAATCAGATAAAGAAAAATTTTTGTCTTGAGTTTTGAGAGGGAGGTTCTCTGCTTTTACTAATAGATAGTTTTTCCCTAGATGTTGAGTGCTCCAAAATTCAGCAGAAGAATAACGAATATTAAGGCTTCCATAAAAACTAAAGGTTTGAACTAAATCCATGGCATCTTCATAGCCACCTAAGAAATAAATATTTTTTTCTTTTATATGGGAATCAAACTTTAAAATATTCACAATGTTAATAAAATGTTTTTCACGACCACCGCCAATCTTAACAGGGAAGGCCACAAAAAAACAAACAGAGCCTAGGCAAAGATAAAAAAGCCATTTTTGTAAATTAATTCGGTTAGCTAGCCAGTGGCATAAGGGATAAGCACTGAAAAGAGTGAGGTAAGGATAAAGAGGGAAAATGTAATGTCCCATTTTTATTTTAAAAAAACTAAAAGGAATAATAATGGAAAATATCAAAAAAGCTAAGAGCCAAAGATAAGAATGCTCTTCCTTCATGTCCTTTTTATTTTGTGGTTTTAAGATGATTCCAAAAGTTATAAAAGCTAATAATATTTGAATAGTTGCTAGCTTTGCTAGCATTTTAAAGTAATCAAAGAAATGACTGTTTTGTTCACTTCCTATTCCTAGATAAGACTTCTTTGCACGGTAGAAAAGGGAATAATAATTTTCACCATGAAACGAAAGTGCAGGTAAGAAGAATAGAGAAAGAAGCAGTCCCATAAAGAGAAGGGCAATATAAAAATGCTTATTTTTGAATAAGCTAAAATCCAATTTAAAAACTAACCAAAGGGTCAATGCGAAGGGGAAAGCTAAAGCTACAGGCCCTTTACTCCATAAAGCTAAAACGAAAAAGAAAGAAACAAGATAGAGGTGATGATTTTTTTTATCTTTATAAAAGCAAATAAAAAAATAAGTGGCAGCAAGTAAATAAAGAGTTAGAGGGATATCATGGAGGAGCTGACCATTCCATTTGATGAAATTAATATTAAATAAGGAAAAAGTTAAGGCCAGAAGTCCAAAAAAAGAATTCTTTATTTTTTTTCCAATAAGAAAAATAAGAAAAAGAGTAAAGAAACCACAAAGGAGGGTATAAAAGCGGGCCACAAAATCAGAGATCCCAAAAGTTTTCATAAGAGCACCTACCACCCAGTAGGTCAGAGGCATATGATCATAAATTTGAGAGGCTTCATATTGTGAGACAGAAAAGTTAAAAAAATTACCAGTTAGGGCAATATTTTTGGCAACAGCACTGTACCAAAGAGGATCTAGGTTGGATCCTACTTCCCATTTTTTAATAAAAACTAAAACAAAAGATAAAAAAAGTGCGGTTAGCGTAGAGGAGTCTAAGTATTTTTTCATGATTTTATTTTTAGTCTGTGCAAACTTAACCTTAGTGTTAAACAAAAAGCTTCTTTGATAATTTTAAAGCTCATTTTTGAGACCCCTTCTTCTCGCTCTCGAAAAATAATAGGGACTTCAATAGTTTTTAGACTTAGTAAGTGAGCAATGTTGTTTGTTTCGACTTGAAAGAAATAACCTTGAGAATAGATCTTGTGGGATAATATTTTTTTTAAGGCAGAGCTTTTAAAACATTTGAATCCTGCAGTAGGATCATGCAGGGTAAGACCAGTCATAAAACGAATGAAAAAAGAAGCACAGTAAGATAACAAAAGTCGTCGCATTGGCCAGTTAATAACTCGGATGCCCCCTATATAACGAGAGCCGATGGCTATATCTGCTCCTTGTTCACAGGTTTTAAAAAGGTGCAGAAGATCATGCGGATTATGAGAGAAGTCACAATCTATTTGGGCAATAAAATTAAAATTTCTTTCTAAACACCACGCGAAGCCATCTAAGTAAGCTGAGGCAAAACCTAGCTTACCTGCTCGTTTCAAAAGAAATAAATGAGGGAAGCTATTTTGTAATAAATTCACAATATCAGAAGTCCCATCAGGAGAAGAGTCATCTACAATTAAAATAGATAGATGAGGGTATAAAGAGAAGAGATTCTCAATCATATTTTTTACATTATCTTTTTCGTTATAGGTAGGAATGATAACAATCGAATCAGAGGGGATAAGTTCAGTCATAAAAGAGGTCTCTCATCTTTCTTGTTTGAAAGTTTGTTTAAACGAAAAATTCTTATGTAAGAAATAACTTAAACAAGCCACAATTATAATGCAAATGATTTGTGCTATTAAAACAGGAATTCCTAACAGATCACTGAATATATAGAGTAAAATAAAGTTGGCGAGTAAAGAAAAAACATAGGAGACGTTACACTTCACATACTCTGGCCAAAGAGGACCAGAAGAGAGAAATACAAAATTCCTAAACATAAAAAAAGCATTAATAACAGAGATGAAATGGCTTAGAGTTAAAATTATAAGATGATGGCATTTATTTTTAAAAAGAAGATAGAGAGTCATAAACAGCAAATAGCTTAGAACTGTGTTATATCCTCCAACAATAATAAAACGGATCTTTTGAGGAGATTTTTGAAAATAGGTG
>JAGOVR010000049.1 GCA_018060635.1 Bacteriovoracaceae bacterium | reverse complement strand
AAAAAAATATATGCAAAAAGCAGGGCACTTGTTAGTGGCCATGGGAGCACCGCTTACGAGTCAAAAGCAAATAGAGCTTCATCAATATCTAGCCTCTCTAGGACTTTATTATGCAGATGATATTGTAGTAAATAGAAGCCTGAGTAAAGATGCGGATCCTACGATTACAGTCAGTCACCAGTTTGATGCAAAACATTTAATTACAGCGGGACTTATAGGGCCTGTTTTATTTCCGTTAAGTTCTTCTTTGCAGTACAAAGCACCAAAGATTGAAAGTTTTATGCGAGTAGATTCACTGGCTTTTTCAGCTGGATTTCCAGAAGCGTGGAGTGAGAGAGATTTAAAGACAGTTTTGAAAGGACATTCTAGTTTTGATGAAGGTCTAGATCAAAGAGGGCCTGTTTCTTTGGCTTTGGCGGCACAAGAAGTTAAAATTAATACTGATGCAAATAATAATAAAAGAAAAAGAATTGTTTTGTTAGGTAGTGACGCTCTGGCACGTAATGACTATATTTTGCAGGGGCAAACAGCACCTTTTTTACAAAATATTTTTCACTGGCTGATGGATGAAGAAACACTGGTGAGTATTGATCGTCCTTTAAGTCAGCCTCAAAAAATTATTTTAAGTGCGACTCAAATGAAAATTGTCTTTTATTTAGCACTTTTATTTGTGCCGCTTCTTCTTTTTCTTATAGCAGGATTTTTCTATCGCAGAAGGAAGACTCTTTGAAAAGAAATCTTTATTTAATTTCCTTTCTATTCTTAGGTCTTTCTGTTTTGGCTTTCTTGAAATGGCAAGAGAGGGTGAGCGCTCATCAGCAAGCAAAGAATCAGCAGTTATTTCCCTTGGAAGATTGGATAACTATGACTTCTCCTCAGCTTTATTTAGAGCGAAAAGGAGCAGATTTCTATTCAGAAAAAAAAATAAAGCTAGATCAGAAAGCTATTGGGGATTGGCTTAAGGAACTTTCTTCCTTAAAGAAAATACGAGAGTTTACTACTCAAGAGCAAAAAAATATGATGTCAGAGTTTAAAAGTGTTGCACAAATTAAGATCAAAACTCCGACACAGATTATTTCCTATCAATTTGGATTAAGAAGTCCTTTTTCTGATGCCTTTTACGTTTTGCAAGAAGTGGATCAGAAGAGATATCTTTTTTTAGTGCAAGATACCTCTCCTAATCCTGAAATTTATCAAGAAAATGACGACTATTTTGAGAGTCGTTATCAACGCATAATAACACTTTTAAATTTTTCAAATTCGAGTTTTTTCAAAAGGTAAGGAGATTTTATGTTAGCTCTTTTAAATAGTTATATATTAGTTTTTTTAAACCCCGTGAGTATTTATGAGAAACAAAAAGAAAATCAAGTAAGACCATTTTCTTTATGGGAAGGAATTCTTCTCTCTTGGGTGGTGGTTTTATTACATACTTTGGTGGCATACATTTTGGGAGAAATGTTTTTCCAGTGGTCATTTCTATCAAAACAACTTCTTTCCTCATTTGTTAATCTCTCTTGGATTAAAGCTATTACTTTTTTTTTCTTAATTCTCTCCCTTCTTCTTTTTCCTTTAGTTCGTTATCTTAAATCTCAGATTTGGATTTTTCTGATTCGAGCTTTAGGGAAATCTCCTTTAGAGCTACAACCAGCGGAATATGATTTACGAGTAAAGAATATCGTGACCAATAGTTTAAGTGCCTATCTTTTTAACCTTCTTCCTTTGGGAGGTGAGGTTTTGAGATTTATATATGCCTTTATTCTTCTCTATGTAGGTCTTCGAAAAAATTTACAGATGAGTCGTTCTCGCAGTCTTTTTATTCTTTCAGTGCCTTATTTAGTCTTGTTTTTTCTTTGTATTTTTCCATTCTTTATATTTTTTGTTTTGATGCGATAGGTTGCAACTGTGCTTTTATGCTAAATTGCAGACTTCTACCTTGGCAGTTTTTCCCCTTTTTGAAACAATGCTTGCTTTTAGAATACAAAAAAGGGGACTGGCATGAGCAGTTTTTTGAATGGCTCGATTGAAGTAATTTGTGGTCCGATGTTTTCTGGAAAAACAGAAGAACTTATTCGCAGAGTAAGAAGAGCACAAATTGCGAGACAAAAAGTACAAATTTTTAAACCTACTTTTGATGTTCGCTACAGCGAAGATCAAGTTGTCAGTCATTCAGCTATTCATTTGGAAGCCAAAGCGGTGGCAAATCCTCAACAAATATTAGAAGAGTTAGAAGATGCTACTCGAGTGGTGGCCATCGATGAAGTTCAATTTTTTCCTGTTAGTATTAACAACGTAGTTGCGAAACTAGCCAGAAGAGGATGTCGAGTTATTTGTGCAGGGCTTGATTTAGATTATAGGGCGGCACCTTTCGCTCCTATTCCTTATCTTTTAAGTATGGCAGATGAAGTTGTTAAACTACACGCTATTTGCACACTTTGCGGAAGTCCTGCCACAAGAACTCAGCGAATTGTAAATTCTACAGAGCATTTTCTCTTAGGAGAGAAAGATGCTTATCAAGCTCGTTGTCGCAGGCATTATGAAGGCCCAGAAGCTATGGAAGATTTTATTCCTTCATCCGAAAAAGAAATTCCTCAAGCTTTTTCTAAATCTCAATTTAGCTAGGAGGTTTTTTGGATTTTCAATACCAAAATATTCATTATCACTTGAGCGAAGTCTCCCATAACTATGGAGACAATGTTCATATTATTTCTGATCCCTATCTCATGACGTTACTAGCAAAACTAGGACATGAAGACACACAGCAACCCTTGATTACCTATTATGTGAGGGAACTTTATGAGCATTTACTCAAGCACGTCATCTCACATACATTTCCTAAAAAGAACGTGCAAATAACCACTCGTATGAGGGCCATGCATCCTGAAGGAATCTATAGTGGAGAAGTTTTAGATGCTGATACAAAAGTTGTATGCGTTGATATTGCTAGAGCAGGCATTTTGCCTTCTCAAGTTTGCTATGAAAAAATAAATTATCTTTTAAATGCAAAAAATATTCGCCAAGATCATCTCATTTTATCTAGAGAAACTAATGAAAAACATGAAGTGGTAGGAGTTAAAATTGGAGGTGCTAAGATTGGGGGGGATGTGGAGTCAGCCATATTACTAATTGCAGATCCGATGGGAGCAACAGGGGCCACAATTTGCCATACCTTAGACTATTACCGAACTCATGTTGCAGGAACACCTTCTAAAATTGTGACCATGCATCTCATGCTTACTCCTGAGTACATTCGAAAAATGCAAGCAGAACATCCTGAAGTAGAAATTTATGCTCTTCGTTTGGATAGAGGGTTTTCTTCTGCTAAAGCGCTTGCCAGTATGCCAGGGGAGTTTTGGAATGAAGAAAAAGGACTGAATGCTTCTCAATATATTGTCCCTGGAGCAGGGGGACTTGGTGAAATTCTCAATAACTCATTTGTTTAACCTGAAGGCTTATTATGAAAAAAACATCCGTATTTATTAGTGAAGAACAGCTAGATCATCGAATTTTAGAGATGGCAAAAAAAATAGATAGCGACTTCGCAGGAGAAGAAATCACTGTCCTCTGTATTTTAAAAGGTTCTTTTATTTTTTGTGCTGATTTAGTAAGAAAATTAAAATCTCCTTTGAAAATTGAATTTATAACACTTTCTTCTTACGGTGATGAACAGCACAGCTCTGGTGAGATTAAGGGAGACTTAACTCGTCTAGAAAGCCTGACAGATAAAAATGTTTTAGTGGTAGAAGATATTGTGGATACGGGGCTTACTTTAAGCTTTCTTATGAAAAATATTGCACTAAAAAAACCTCGAAAATTAAAACTTATGACTCTTTTATATAAGCCAAGTAAATTACGCCATCCTCTGGACTTGCATTATGTAGGATTTGAAATTGAAGATAAGTTTGTGGTTGGTTATGGATTGGACTTTGCACAAAATTACCGTGAATTGCCTTACGTGGGAGTGATGGATTCATGAAAGAAATTCAAACAACAGGTAGTGTGCGTGTTGATTTAGTAGGTGGAACACTAGACTTAGAGCCACTGGGACTCATTATTGCACAAACAGTAACACTTAATGTTGCCACCTCTCTTAAGGCAGAGGTTAAAATTCAAGAAATATCTTTTGCAGGAATAGAAATTTTTTCTCTAGATTATAAAAAAGAAGAGAAAATTAAAGCGGAGGAATTACATCCGCTTGCTATTTATCAGGAAAAAAAGTTTGGAGCTTTTAGTTTGGTCATTCAAATTCTAGACTTTTTTAATCTCAAAAAAAATATTCGTTTGGAGTTAGCCTCAGGATCTCCTGCTGGATCGGGACTGGGTGGCTCTTCTGCTATGGGTGTGACTCTTTATAAAGCTTTATGTGAGTACACACAAAAAAAGTTTGAAGAGGCAGATGCTATTACTATTGTCAGAAATATTGAGGCCCGAATTTTAAATGGGCCGGCAGGGTATCAAGATTTCTATCCCGCTTTATATGGAGGGGTGTTGGCTTTAGAGCCCAAAGCCTATGGTGTAAAGCGAACACAGCTTTTTAGTTCCCATCTAAAAAAAGTTTTAGAAGAAAATATTACTTTAGTTTATTCAGGAAAAACGAGAAATTCAGGGATAAATAATTGGGAAGTTTATAAAGCTTTTTTTGACGGAAAAAAAGAAGTAGTGACAGGCCTTACAAGGATTGCAGAAATTTCACAAAAAGCTTATCAGGCCATCATCGCAAAAGAGTGGGAAAGCTTACTTTCACTTATTAGTGAGGAAGGAGAGGTGAGAGAAAAGCTTTTTACAGGTATTATGACTTCTGAAATGCGTACTTTATATCTAGAGCTAAAAAAAATAAATGACAGGATTGGTATAAAAGTTTGTGGAGCTGGCGGAGGCGGATGTTTTCTTATTATTCATCCGTTCCTTTCTTTAAAAGACAAAGAACTTATTCATGTCTTAATTCAAAAACATTCTATGCAAACTCTTCCCTTCTGTATTGAAGCTCCGCTCACAACTTCTGCGGATGCAAGGGAATGAAGATAAATGTGGCAGGTCTTAGTATTGGTGGAGGGAGAAAAGAAAATTTCTTTTTTGCCTTACTAGAGTTTTTTCCAGATTCTAAACGCTGGTTTTTAACCTCCTTACATCAAGTGAAAGAGTCTTTAGGTAAAGATTCTGATGAAGTTTTGCAAAAATGGACGCACGATTATGAGCTTAAGGAACTTATCTTAGATTTTCCTTTAACCTTACCTCCTTGTCATACCTGTAAACTTTTATGTCCTGGTATTAAAAAGTGTGCAGAAGCAAGTGTTTCGCATATTCGTCAAGTGATGAGTACTATTTTAAAACAAGATCGAGAGCATTATGATAAAGGAATTAAGGCCTACGAGCAAAGCCGAGTAGACAATAAGATTTTAGATTTAAAAAAAGATATTTTAAAAAAAACTTCTGATGAACATCTTCTTTCTAAAAGTTTTAAACGCAAGCTTAAAAAAGGATTTTTACCCTATTGGAATCGCCCTTTGGATGTTTGGGTTTGGCAGAATTATTATGACCAACTCTTGGAGCTATTTGAAATATCTTTTGATTCTTTTGGACCTATTTCACCTATGCTTCTTTTTAAATTTGAATATCTAAAACGCCATTTTTCACCAGAACTTAAACTTTTTGAATCGCAGGCTTCTTTTTGTCTGATTGAACTTTTGCGTAGCAAGATTGTGAGTCAGAAAAACTTAATGGATCTTCAAAAATTTGATTTAGGGGCAGGGGCACGACTTGAAATTGTAAAAAAAATGGAGAAGAGTTTGGGGATTTTTATTTATGAGCACGATCTAGATCTTATTATTAGAAATGAAAATGCCTTTGATTCTTTTCTTCTGGCAGTTGTGGGGCGGCAGTATGTACAGAAAAAAATAAAAATTATTCCTAAGGAATATGGGAGTGCCCCTTTCCTTATTCCCGACTTTGTTTAATTTTTTTAGATAGCAGAACAAAAGAAAATCCATAACTCACACACGCTACAAAGTTAAGAAGTGAGGTTATCTCTCCTTGAAAAAGATCCCATCCTCCCGATAAAAATGAAATAACACATCCTGTACTACTTAAAAAAAGAAGATAGCTCTCTCCCCATTTCTTTTTCTGATAAAATAAAATATAGGCAACAATATTCAGAATAAAAAAACTAGTGGGAATAACCCAAACACTGACAGTGAGGATACTTAACATTTCATTTTTCATTCCTTCATCAAAAACCAGAGAAGAAAAGAGAGTATCCCAGCGAGAAAGAAGGTTTTGGATTTGCAGAGAGAGAGTTAAGCGTAAGTGAATAAGAGTTAAAATATCTGCAAATAAAGAGCAGAAGATAATAACAAGAGGCATAGGATATTTTTTTAAAAACTTAAATTCCTTCATGTAAAATCTTTGCGACGAAGATTCCGTTCCACTTCTTTGGTTTTCGTATCTTCTCGTTTGTCATATTTTTTCTTACCCTTGGCAGTGGCAATGCCTAGCTTTACCAGAGAACTTTTAAAATAAATTTTAGTCGGAACTACCGTTAGCCCATCTCGTGCCATAGCATTTTCCAGAGCTACAATTTCTTTTTTATTAAGCAGAAGTTTACGTTTTCTTTTTTCTATGTGGTTTGCAATATTGCCGTGAGAATAGGGGGGGATGCCCATATTTTGCACCCACGCTTGCCCTTTGCTATCGATCGTAATAAAAGCGTCACTTAATGAAACTTTACCGTTGCGCAGAGATTTAATTTCTGTGCCAGTTAGAGCAATTCCAGCTTCATAAAATTCGATGAGAAAAAAATCAAAACCTGCACGTTTATTTTGGGCAATGATTTTAATTCCAGTCATATTGCCCTGTTATATCTAGCGGAAAAGGTTCGCAAAGCTAAGTTGAATTCCTGTGGTAAAGGCGAGAGCTGTTCCACCCACACGATACCCTGGGGCCCCAATTTTATCTCCAGCAAGTCCATTTTCCATTCCTGTTTTTTTGAGAATTTGTTCACTTTGCATGAAATGTCCTTGAGCGGCTGTATTCCATTCACCATCTTGGCCCCATAATTTAAATTTTAGACCGTAACCTAAAGAAACAATATGTTTATCTAAATCAATGAGATTACCTGAATCTCCTAAATTATGATCGAAAGGAGAGGGCTGATAAGCATATCCAGCTCTGAGAGTAGAATTGTTGGCCAAGTAAAATTCTGCTCCTAATTTTAAGACAGGAATATTTCTTACAGAAAGAGTTTGAAAGTTTCTACTGCCTACGATTAGCCCACCATTACTACTCATATTGAGGAAAGGTGAATCATAGTTATTCCAGAACTGGTACTCAAATCCAAACATAGACTTAAACATGGGATTCCATTTATGAGCAAGTCCCAAACGAATGATGTGAGGGTCATAATTAGAAGTTGATGCGATATTGTAATTATAAGCAAAGAGTTGACCACTGTCGGCCGTAAGACCTGAAAAATTTCCTTCAATTTTTGACTTCATTTCTTGTTGAAAGCCAGCATAAAAAGAAGTTTTACGAGTGTACCACGCTAACGAGAGAAGAGCTGAAATAGTAGGTTGTGCTTCTATTTTAGATTGACCAAAAGAATTTCCTCCACCACTTGTGGTGTAGCGAGTGGTTCCTGTCTGAGTCATATCTACACGTGATCCAGTATAAGCACCAACAGAGAATGCCCAATTTTGTGAGAAGGGAACTGCCAAATTAAAATGACCGACAGTGCGTTCATGACGAGAACGGTACATAACATATTCAGGTCCTAGAGGATTTAAGGTATCAGAACTATTTCCTGTGACAGGGATATAAAGGGAGATAGCAAGTTTAGGACCTCTTTTATCTAAAATAGGAAAAACAGCATGGATAGAATTGACAAGAGAGGCATCATAACTGGTATTAAAATTTCCAACGGTAGTATTATTACTTGTTACGTTATTGTCAGTAACTACGTTGTTGATGGCACGAAAGTAATTACTAATATAGTGGATGTTATAATTAATTCCCATACTTTTAGAATAAGCTAAGAGGGCAGGGGCATAATAATTATTAGAGGAGTCATCAGGATCAGCAGAAAACTGATTTCCAAGACTCGATGTTCTAGCAGAAGAACCATAGTACTCAGGTAAGCTCGCATAGGCATAAGAAAAACAAAAAAGAGTTAAGCTTGCAACCAGTTTTGAAATAATAGAAAACATGACTCCCCCTTATGGGTTTAAAATTAACAACAGCTCACGATTTTAAAAGATTATAGTACAGACGCACAAGCTGTTGCAATTCTAAATTTTCAGCTCTTTCACTGGTTTTTATGCCCAGTTGGCCAAAGCTTTCAGTCACTTTCTCTATAGGAAAAACGTTTTTAAGAAGATTTTGCAGTTGTTTCCGTTTTTGAGAGAAAATAAGACGTAAAAAGCCCTCTAAAGCATTCCATTCAGATAATGGGATGAGAGGAGTTTCTCGTCTCTTTAAGTTTAAAACCATAGAATCTACTTCTGGGGGAGGATGAAAAGCCCCTGGAGAGACATGAATAAGAACTTTCACTTCAAAATAAATACTAGCCATCACACCCAGAGAATTCATGCAGTTTTTACCTGTTAAAATAAACTTTTGGGCGACTTCTTTTTGTAGCATGAGAGTCATAAAGTGAAATTCAGTTTGAGGCAAAAAAGTAAAAAAAAGAGGGACACCGATGTTGTAAGGTAAGTTAGAAACCAACCATATTTTTTTTTGATGGAGGTTCTTTTCTGCAAAAAAAGTAGGCCAAGATATTTTAAGAGCGTCACAAAAAGTGATTTGATTTTGATGGAGGAATGTATTTAGAATTTCCGTAAAACGTTCATCTTTTTCCACAACGTAAAAAGGGATATTCAGCTTACTTAAAGGCAGTGTAAGTGCCCCCGGCCCAGGACCTACTTCTACAATAGCAGAAGGTTTTTCTGATAAGAACGTACTGGTTATTTTTTGTATAACATTTTTATCTTTAAGAAAATGTTGTCCAAGGTTTTTATTGGCAAAAGGAAGTTTCGTCATATTTTTTTTTGATGGAGGTTTTTTTTATTAATGATATGGTCTTTAGCATCCAAAGACAGGCAAGCAGGGTGAGAAATTCTTTGATTCCAATTAAGCACTCCTTGCCATGCTATCATGGCCGCATTATCAGTGCAGAAAAGAGGATCAACAAAATAAGCATGAGGAAGCTTGAGGCGTAAAGCAGAATTTGCCGCAACACCACCACCCACCACCACAGGTAAGTCTTTTCCTACTATGTTTTGAGCCACATTTAATTTAAGTATGAGGGCCTGTAAAATGGCCTCTTGATAAGAAGCACATAAATCCCAAAAAAGAGGATGATTGTGATCTTTTATAAGCTGAGGTGATTCGATAACTTTATTTTTTAGTGCAGTTTTAAGACCAGAAAAACTAAGCATGGCCGTTTTTTCTTTTTCTAATCCAATAGGAAAAGAAAATTTTTTAGGATTTCCTTTTTTAGCAAAGTCATCAATTTTTTTTCCTGCAGGATAAGGCAGATTCAAAATTTTTCCTCCCTTATCAAAAGCTTCCCCAGCCGCATCATCAATGGTACTGCCTAAAAATTGAAAGTCATCAGCTCCTGCCACTAAAAAATAAGCACTGTGACCACCACTAATCAGCATTCCTAGAAAAGGATAAGAAACTTCTGTAGTGAGTGTAATGGCATTGAGATGGGCATAAAGATGATTGATGGGGATAAGAGCGCATCCACTGATAAGAGAAAGGGTTTTTGCAATATTAAGCCCTGTGAGTAAAGGACCTAAAAGCCCAGGAGAAGTTGTCACGGCTACAGCTGTAATATCTGTCAATTGTAGCTGAGCTTGGCGAAAGCAGTCTTTTAAAAGAGGGACAAGTTTTTCATGATGATTACGAGAGGCTATTTCAGGAACAACCCCTCCCCATGCTTCAAAAATTTTTTCTTGAGAGAATGTTTGTAAGCAAAGAATTTGCGGCAAGGAAGAGTTAGTTTTTTTTATCAGACAAAGAGATGTTTCATCACAACTAGTTTCAATGCCTAAAATAATGTTATCCGCTAATATCATTTAAGGGTGATCCATTTGTTCATATTTTTTATCAAAAATAACAGAATTAAGATTTCCTTGGAGATACCAATCAGGGGATTGCTCTTTGGTGTGGCAAGACAGACAACGAGCCGTGATATCTTTTTTCGTTTCTCGAAGAGATGGCGTATTCCCTGTAAGATGATGATCAGGTGTTATTTTATGACAATTAAGACATTGCACATTGGCGTACTGATGAGTAACTGCAAATTTTTTGTC
>JAGOVR010000169.1 GCA_018060635.1 Bacteriovoracaceae bacterium | reverse complement strand
AAATCTAAAGAGATGGAATATGAGTTAGTACAAGTACAGGAACAGATTAAGAAACAAGAAGAGCATCTCAGCACGTTAACTCGAAAAATTTCTAAGACTTGGCAAGACTACTTAGCAACTCAAATGGGAACACAAAAAACAGTAATCCGTATGCAACAAAAAAAAGTGTATGCGAAAGCTATAGATACTATGGTGCAGAATTTTTCAAAACTGTTAGCACAAAAAGATCAAACACAAGCAGATTTTTTTAAGATGAAAGAGAAATTTAAAATTCATCAAAAGAAAGAGGAAATTTTGTTATCTTTAGTCGCAGATATGGAAGGAAGAAGAGAACAAGTAGAAAGTTCTCTGAATAAAGAAAAGATGACACTAGATGAGATAGAAGCAAAAAAGGAACTTTTGCCTAGAGGACAAAAAACTGCGCTTAAAGCATCCCATGAAACATGGGAAGATTTTGAACTTCCTTTTAAGTCGGGATTGCAATCTAAGAAAAAACTTAAAGGATTAGCATTAGAATATGTCAGACAAGAGTCTCTTCGGACTCCTGCAGAAGGTATCGTTGAGTATGTAGGACCCTTAGCTGTTTATGGCCAAGTTATTATGGTGGATCATGGTGCGAAGATTCGCAGTATTATGTTAGGTGAAATTGAATCTTTTGTAGTGGCAGGAAATAAAGTGCACAAAGGGCAAACTATTGGGACAACTAAGGGACAAAAAGGAGAGCTTTATTTTGAGATTCGTAGAGAAAATATGGCGCAAAATATTATGGCTTGGGCCCATAAAAAACAAAAAAGTTAAAAATTGATAGGGAGATAAATTTATATGAAAAAAGTAGTATTGAGAGGATTGCAAATTGCACTCGTGTGTCTTGGAATTTCTTTTTTAGGAATTATTACTGGTTTTGAGGCTTCCAGATCTGTTTTAGCAGTAAGCAATTCACGTTTTGAACAGCTAGAGCTTTTTAATAAAATTCTTTTTTTAATTGAGTCTCAATATTATCGACCTGTAGAGACAGAAAAGCTTATGCAGGGGGCGATTAAAGGAATGATGGAAACATTAGATCCGCACTCGGCTTATTTACCTAAAGAAGTTTTTGATAAAATGCAAGATGATACTTCGGGAGAGTTTGGGGGACTAGGGATTGAGGTTACAGAAAAAGATGGTATTTTTTATGTGATTGCTCCCATGGATGATTCTCCTGCATTTAAAAAAGATTTACGACCAGGAGATAAAATTTTAGAGATTGATGGAGAGCAGTTATTAGGAGTAGATCTACAAGAAGCCGTCGCCAAGATGAGAGGAAAACCAGGGAGTAGCGTAACATTAGGAATTCATCGTGAAGGCTTTAAAGAAATTAAGCAAATAACTTTTAAAAGAGAAATTATTCGTGTTCCTCCCGTTAAATCAGAATTAGTGGGTCAGAATTATATTTTTGTGAGGTTAACTTCATTCCAGAAAAGATCAGCGGCCTCTATTGAATCAGCCTTAAAGAAATATCAAAAAGAAAGTCAGTCTAAGGGAGGAATAAAAGGAATTATTCTAGATTTACGTTCTAATCCAGGAGGTTTACTGGATGAAGCGGTTGCAGTTTCTTCTTTATTTTTAAAAGAAGGAATAGTGGTGAGTACAGAAAGTAGAGATATGCAAAATAAAGATATCCATTATGTTTTAAAAACAGGCTATAAAGATACCGAGACACCCATGATCGTTCTTATCAATGGAGCTTCAGCATCGGCTTCAGAAATTGTAGCAGGTGCCTTGCAAGATCATGCCAGAGCTATTGTTATGGGAGCCGCATCTTTTGGGAAAGGTTCTGTGCAAACAGTGGCTAAGATCGATAAGAATAACGGTGTGAAGTTAACCATTGCTCAGTACATGACTCCTAAAAATAGAAAAATTCAGGCCATTGGTATTATCCCTGATATTGAGTTAGACGAAGCGGACGCACTATGGACACAGCGCCATAAGACATCTCAACTTTATGTGAGAGAAAAAGATCTTAAAAATCACTTAACAGCAACAGTAGAAACAGAAAATGAAAGAAAAATTCGGATAAAGAAAGAGAAATTAGAAAGAACAGCTAAAATTAAAGCTTATCAAGAACAAAGTAAAGAGCGAGAAAAAGAGAAAGAGGACGTTGTTGTGAGCCCACAGAAATACCAAGCAGAAAATGACTATCAAGTCATTCAAGCGGTTAACTTTTTAAAAGGGTTAGCGATCTTACAAAAAAAAGGACTGTAAAGATGATGTTACCTTCAGAACTTATTTTAGCAGAAGATGGTTCTATTTATCATTTAGGCTTAAAACCAGGAGAGCTAGCAGAAAAAATTATTTTAGTGGGTGATCCTAACCGTGTGGAAAAGTTTGAAAAATATTTTGATACTATTGAAATGCGACGTGAAAAAAGAGAAATAAAATCTATAACAGGGAAATATAAGGGACAACGTCTTTCCGTTGTTTCAACAGGAATGGGGCCAGATAATATTGATATTGTTATGACGGAGATTGATAGTCTTTTTAATGTGGATTTTTTAAAAAGAACAACCAAAGAAAAAAAAACACAACTGACTTTTTTACGTTTAGGAACATGCGGTGGTTTTTCAGATATAGCCGTAGGGGATTTTGTTTTTTCATCAGCCGCTATTGGAACTGATGGCTTATTACACTTTTATAATTGTCCTTTTTCTTCTGAAGATTTGGCACTGACTAAAGTCGTAACTCTTTTTTTTAAAGAGCATTTTACTTTACCCATTGTTCCTTATGCGACTTTTGCATCCCCTGATTTTATGTCTCTCATTAAGACAGATTTTCCTCATATCAAAACAGGGATGACTCTCAC
>JAGOVR010000048.1 GCA_018060635.1 Bacteriovoracaceae bacterium | reverse complement strand
TGGTTGTCCTGCCCAAACTAACTACAATGCTTCCAATTGGTTTACCGCAACTTCTGGCTGGAGAAGTCACTCTTCTTTCTCTGTAACCAAATGGAGTTTACCGAACTAAATTTTAAGTAAAAGTGTACTTGAACCAATACGAAATTTAAGTGGATCAGGGGCCCCAGTAGGAAGTGTTGGACTTCCTACTGCTTTAAAAAAAGCATGAGCCTGTTCTAAATTATCAATACCACCTGAAGGCTTGATTCCAAAAATATTTTCTGCATATGAGAACATAAGTTTTACATCTTCTAAAGTCGCTCCCACTGGGATTCCTGGGGGAGGATTTGCAAAACCTGTCGAAGTTTTAAAAAAACGACCCGTCACAAAACCTGAATCTTTAAAAGCTTTAGCGCAAAGACTTAAGGCCACCTTCTTCTCAGACAGAGTTAATAAAGCCATTTCAAAAATTACTTTTAAAACATCTGTCCCTGCTGATTTAGATACTTGTAAAATATCTTCATAAACAGCTTGTTCCTGTCCTAATTTAAGTTGATTCACATTTAAGACCATATCAAATTCGCAAGCTCCTTCTTTGCGAGCTTTTTCTAAAAGATTTATTTTTTGTTCCGTAGAGTAGTCATCACCGCAAGGAAAACCGATCACAGAACAAAGTTTGACAGGAGATGAGAGCTCTTGCAAAAAATCTTTAGTATCGGAAACTAATTCTTCTCGAACACACACAGCGTAAGCTCCTAAATTGTGTGCCTCTTGTACTAAAATATCTATTTTATCCTTTTGATGAATATAAGAGATCTCTTGTTTTTCATTTTTAAGAAAAGTGTGATCAATAACTTTTTTTAAATCTAACATATAAAATATCCTTGAAATTCTAGATTATCCTGTCACTCTTTACCTATGATCGACTTAAATGTCACTCAATATGTTATCCTTTTTCTCCTAGTCACTTTAGCAGGACTGATTGACTCTATTGCTGGGGGTGGCGGGCTTATTACTATACCTACCTATATAGCGTTAGGTATCCCCCAACCCTTTATTTTAGGAACAAATAAGTGTGTGAGTACCTTAGGGACGACTATTGCCGTTTTACGCTTTTCTAGATCTTCCAAAGTTTTTTGGAAAATGCTTATTTTAGGTATTGTGACTGCTCTGATAGGCTCTCTTTTGGGAGCCTATCTAAGCTCCTTTCTTTCTAAAAAATATATGCTCATACTTCTGGTTATTGTTATTCCTCTCATCCTTTATTTTTCTTCTCATAAAGTTCCTGCCGCTAAAAATTTTGTGTGGGAAAAAAAATACACCATGCGCCTTTTACTTATTGGTTTTCTCCTAGGGGCCTATGATGGTTTTTTTGGGCCAGGAACAGGAACCTTTCTACTTATTGCCTTTGTTTCTTTTCTGCATATGGACTATAAAAATGCGAGTATTCACAGTCGTATGATTAATTATGCATCTAACCTAAGTGCTTTTTTCTTTTTCCTTTTTTCTGGAAAAATTTTATGGAAAGTAGCACTGATTGCCGCTATCGCTTCAATGCTAGGGAACTTCATTGGTAGTGGCCTAGTACTCACCAAAGCAGAAAAGGTGGTACGCCCTCTTTTCTTTTTGGTTATTTGTCTTCTCCTTATAAAATCTTTTTATGATCTTCTCTAAATACATGACTCAAAAAGAAGGCAAAAATAATTTTTATCTATCCCCTTTTTTTGAAGAACTACCTTGTATGTCTTTGATTCAAGGAGCATTTCTCTCTTCTTAATTTTATCTTTGGAATGAATGATATCTTTTTAGAATGATTATTAAAAATAGATCTTCTCCTAAATTGATATTTTTAGGGATTTTAACTTTTGCACTCATTTTGAATGCCTGTAATAGCAAAAAAAGGTCTGGTGGTGACTCCTCTCAAGACGAATTCACTATTGAAGGGAATGTTACTTTTTTTTTAAATCTACTAATCCCTTCTGCCTATGCTGATGATGGAAATCCTCACGCTCTATGCACTACAAGTTGTTCTGATGTTAATGCTTGCGCCAAGCTTTATTACTATGACAGTAATAACGATAGAGTCTTTTTATGCTCTGGAGATTTTATTGATTCTCATTACTCTATTCATTTTTCCACTCGCCCTCTTGAACTTGCCACAAATCCTATTACTAATATTGTTATTGTTCACCCCTCCCAGTCTCGAGTTTTAAGTACTGTAGTACCGTTGCTAGAAGGAAACCAAATAACTCGCAATATTAATATGAACGATACTGTTTCTGCAGTAGCTTATACCTCTCTCTTCCTTAATGAAAGAAGTAACAATATCAATTGGGCATCCTTGCCTCTTGCAAATATTCAAACGATAACTTCTAATATTCAAACAAACTATTCATCCAATGAATTATTATCTATGCAATATGAGTTAGGGCTCTTAGATGAATTTGCTGAGGGAAATGCCATTTTAACTCCTACAATGTATGTCTCAACTCTGGCCTCACTGCTAACTCAAGACAATCCCCTTATTGAAAAATCTTTTCGTAACCTTGTTAGTTATGGCTTAAGTTACAGTTCTTCTAATGGAGGAATCTCGGCTATTAAAGCTGTCGTTCAAAAGCCTACGTTTGCCAGCTTACTTCTCTCTAACAGCTCACTTCTAAATGATTTAGTAAGTGTCTCTGAATCTCTTGCAACTCAGAGAAATAGTTTTTCATCTATCAGTAATCTTATTGGAACTTATGCTCTCTCTAGCTGTGAAGATTTATTTGGTGTTGTCTATATAAAATCTCGAATAGTGTTTTTCTTAGGAACAGGAACTCTTTATGCTGACATCTATGGCGATGCTTCTTGCACCATGCAAATTGATTCTGTAGAGAAAAATTTTTACTATAGTGTGGGTGCTACAGTTCCTGATGCCGCAGGCATAGGACTCAACGGAAAAGAAATTAATATCACCTATATTTCTACTCGCCTTACATTTCAAGATGCCACTTCTGTTGCTTCCAATAATACAAGTAGCTTATGCGGTTTTAATGACTGGGAAGTTGACGTCACTAAAGATATCACAGGACTTACATGTGATAATTTTATTATCCCAAATGTGGGTGAATTAGAATACGACATCTACTATCTTGATACAACTGCAAACCCTCATACTCTACAATTTGGAAATCCTCTGCGTGCTTTAAATAATTATCCGACATTAGGCTCACGCCCAACAACAGTGAGTAGTATACTTTTAGAAAAAATTTAATAGTTTAAGACTTCACTTTTTTTGCTGTAAGTGTTTGGCAAACTTGTTCATCACAAAAAGATGTAGTTTCGCTTGCGTATATTTATAAATAAACCAAGGAAGTGCTGGTTTGAAATCATGAATAGCCGCAATCACATACTCTCGATTTAAAACCACTCGAAACTCTAGCCGACCTCGCCCCCCTTTTGAAGACAAGAGTCCGCCCACAATATAGAGAAGTTGCCGATCAGGATTACTGCGCTCTGGACTTACTTGCATCTCTAATAATTTTAATTTGTCTCCAAACATTCCAAAAATAACTTTATGATCTTTGACTGCAACATGAATGAAGGGTTTTAAAAACTTAGGCAACCATTCCAAGTAACAATCTGTCACCCATTTAGCATTTTTCCCTTGAGGCAGTGGGAGCCTCTGTACGGAACGTACTGTTTTTGTTTCAGCGCTAAAGGTAAAAAATTTGCGAGAAGGTTTTGTTTGAAAAGAAACTTGTGAAAGTAAATCTTCATATTTTTTACCTTGCCAAGAATTAGAAAACAAATGAGTTGGGCGAAAAACCATGGGATGTTTGAGTGATTCTATAAGTGGATAAACCAAATTTTTAGGAGCTCCTGTAATAAGACTTACCCATAAACGAGAAAGAGTTGGCGTAAAAAAAGGGACCGTCATAAAAAATCTTTTTTTCCCCATGGCTTTGGCAGTGACACTCATCATTTGCATATAACTTAAAGGTTCACAGCCTGCCAAATCATAAACTTTTCCAATATGGGAAGAATCTTTCATAGCACTAGTTAAAGAATGGAGAACAGTTTTTAAATCTACGGGGGCGGTCATGGTTTGAGTCCACTGCGGACAAATCATAAGAGGAAGTCTGTTGACTAGTTTAACTAAGATTTGAAAAGAAGAACCTGCATCACCCAAAATAAGTCCTGCACGAAAAATGGTGGTAGGAAGACCATACTCTTCAAATGTTTTTTCTACTTCTAAACGGCTTTGCAGATGCAAAGATAATTTTTGGACAGGAGGAATAAGACCTCCTAAATAAATAACTTGCTTAATTCCTGTAGGCTTAAGGGCACGAGAAAAGTTATCTGCTAAAATGAGATCATAATCGGCAAAAGAGCCCTGATCTAATTTGGCAGTAGGCCCCATGGAATGAACTAGATAAAAAGCCACATCTACTTTTTTAGGAATAGATTCTTCTAAAGATTTTAGAGAAAACAAGTCACAACTTTTCCACTCCACTCGAGGATCCGTAGAAGTTTGTTTGTTGCGAGACAAAGCTGTAATGTGACAAGTAGGAAATTCTTGTAAAATTTTTGTAATTATTTCTTTCCCAATATAACCACTGGCACCCGCAATAAGAACATGAGGATCTTGCATAATTTTTTTCTCTTATTTAGAAGTATTCAAACCTAGACTCTGAATTTTTTGTAGCAGTTCATTTTTAAAATTTTCATTTTTTAATGCCATAGTTTCTATATCAAAATTTTCATAAAACTTAGGAAGAGAAAAAGTCGCTAAGACTTGAGCACCAAAAAAAGGCATGGAAGTTTCTGCTAAAGTTAAAACAGACTTCCCTCCAGCGGCGCCTGGGGAGGTAGAAAGTAAAAAAACTTTTTTATAATCGTAAACTTTTTTAGCATAACGAGAGCACCAATCAAAAAGATTCTTATAGGCCACTGTATAAGAACCATTATGCTCTGCGAATGATATAAAGAGAAAATCGGCTTGAGCTATCTTAGACAGAAATAGATCAACGGCCGAAGGACGACTTATTTCTTTTTCTTTATCTTCACTATAAAGAGGCAATTCAAAATCATTTAAATCAATAATTTCAACTTGAGCGTTTGAAATAAGCTTAGTGGCATAGGTTACTAATTTTTTATTAATGGATTGCCGGCTACTACTAGCGGCAAAAGCGAGTATTTTCATTGCTTCTCCTTAATTATTTAATAAAATTATGAATATCACTTTCGCAAAGGAAAAACTATGTTAAAAACAATTATCCTCTTATCTATCTCTAATGTTTTTATGACTATCGCTTGGTATGGTCATTTGAAAAACATGAATAGCAAACCTTTATGGATAGTAATTGTTCTAAGTTGGTTCATTGCTTTTTTTGAATACTGTTTTCAAGTACCCGCCAATCGCATCGGTCACACCTACTTTAGTCTGCCACAGCTTAAAATTTTACAAGAAGTTATTACGATGAGTGTCTTCGCTCTTTTTTGTATGTTTTACATGAAAGTACCACTTACAAAAAATTTTTTGTATGCCGCTTGTTGCCTTATCCTTGCGGTATTTTTTATTTTTAAAGATTTGCCTAGATAATTTTTTTCTTCTGTGAATAATATTTTTGCTGGGGTTAAGGGAATAATAATTTGAAAAATATCTTTTTCTAGAAGTTCAGGATCTGCTGCCGAATAAGCTCGGCAATATTTAAAAAGTTTTCTCACCCCTGAACCCAATTCATCCGCTCGACCAATTTGTTTAAACACTCTAGCAATGGTGGGATTTTTAGCCTTACAAAGACCCTAGTCCTTATTTAAAATATTATTTTAAGAAAATTTTTCTTTTATGAAATTCTGCTATCAAATTATCTCAAGCTCCTTAAAATAAATTATCAAGCCTTGAAAAGGGCAAACCTTGACAAAGAATCACTTTTGTGACACCTTAAAGATGAAACAAACTGAAAGACTCCTTTTACCTAATGGAGACGAACCTTTTAAAAGATGGATTGATTCTCTTGAACTAAAATCAAGAGCAAAAATCTATCAATACATTGACCGAGTCGCTTCAGGTGGAGCAAAGAAGAATATTAAATCCGTTGGTGAAGGAATTTTTGAAATTAAAATAAATTATGGGCCTGGATTTCGAGTTTATTTTGGAGAATTAGACAATACAATAATACTTCTCTTGATAGGAGGAGATAAGGATTCTCAAGAAAAAGATATTAAAATAGCAAAATATTATTGGAAAAATTATGTACAGAAATAATGCTTACAATGAAGACCTAGCAAAAGAATTCAAAAATCCTAAATTTGCACGCGAATATCTTATGAATCTTATAGAAGATGCTGATGAACCCATGACAGTGGAAGAAGCTCTCCTGTTTATGATTCCTCGTATGGGAGTTGCAGAATTTTGCCATATGACAGGTAAAGGAAAAGCTGATGTGGATAAATTTTTACGGGGAGATAGGCGCCCAAAACCTGAAACTCTTAACGAATACCTCAAACCCTTCGGTCTTAAAATTAAAATGATTCTAGAAAAAGTGGCCTAAAAAAATAAGTTCATATCAATTCTAATATTTTGAGGACAATCCTCAGAGGTTTCGCCTACTTTTTTACACCCTTCAGAGCCACTATAATAAACAGCTCCTGTTTTCTCAAAATAAACTCGATATTTTTCTGCTCCACTGAAGAGAATTCCATTAGCTTGTGTAAATTCTTTGAAGGAAAACTTACTCATAACGCCTTGGATAACTTCTTTCAGAATAAAAGAAAACCATTCCGCTTTATCTTCGTAACTAACTTGCAAAGAAGCCAATTCTGAAATGGTAAATTTTAAAGCAACTACCATTTTTGCTTGTTGTGACGCCATTTTATTAAAAACACTTTGGAGAGCACTATCTGTAGGCGAAATTGCATTTTGCTGTAATTGAGCAGATCTTGCGGCAATCTTTAATGGATCAACTTTCTCCATCTCTTGTAAAACTTTTTCTTTTAATTTTTCATATGATGGTTCATTTGATCCATACACATTCGCATCAAAGCATTTACTAAAATCTGCATGACCTACTAAAGAATAAATACAAAACAGAAAATAAAGGCAAAATCTCATAGGGAAACTTTATATATTTCCTCTTGTTTTTTGGCCAATTTTTAGTAAGAAATCCTTTCGAAATTTATAAAAAATCCTTCTTACTATGTAATATTTACAAAAAAAGGAAGATGATTGATGTTAGATTTCCTGATCATCCTCAAATTATAACCTTTGGTAAAAATTTTACAGAAGCTACTCACCATGCTCACGAAGCTCTTAATGCCACACTAGAAACTGATTTTGACAGAGAAAAAAATTACCTAGAAATACTCCAAAAATAAAAATTAAAAAATTAAAAAATTATCTTTGTAAAAACACAACCTGTCATAAGACTCGCCTGCGTTTTGTGTATGTGGAGAAAAGCATCATGATTGACTCAGCTACAGTTAGCACAAAAACTTAAAATTTCTTTTCAGGTCTATCAAAGAATGGATCGACCAAGGAAAGCTAATTTAACTATTAATACCTTAAATAAAATTGCCACCGCATTAGATGGTGATTTTATTTTTGATTTGAAGAAAACAGCTTAGCGCAATAACTCATATGAAAAATATACAAAACACTTGGAGACTTATGACAAAATTGAATTTAATGCTAAAGAAATTATTGAAGGTATGGGCCGAGTAAAAGGTAACCGACGCAAGCTCACTAGCATTTCTTTAGAATCAGAAATTTTTAAAGAATTAGAATTCCTTGCTAACAAGAAAGGAATATCCTATCAAATTCTCATGCAGCCTCTTATTACAGATGATGAGAAAGACTTAAAAAATCTGCTTGAAAAAATATCATTTTAATTTTTTATCAGCCTAAGATTATTATATAAAAAATATAATATAATTATACTTTTTATATATTCAGTATAACTATCTGAATTAAAAGGAGAATTTAAAGGATGGCGCAGCCTGAGGGATTCGAACCCCCGACCAACTGGTTCGAAGCCAGCTACTCTATCCAGCTGAGCTAAGGCTGCGCAAAAGATGGGCCCAGTATATAAAAATCTGCCCTTTTCGCCAAGAAATCTCTCCCCTTTTTCTGGCTTGTGCTAATCTATAATTAAAGGTCTTTCATTTATGCCAAATTACGGTCTAGTCCTGACAGGTGGGGGTGCGCGCGGAGCTTACCAAGCGGGAGTGCTCAAAGCTATTTCTGAAATCTATGCAGGCAAACCTTTTCCTTTCAACGTCATCACGGGAGTGTCAGCGGGTTCCATTAATGGACTGGCCTTTGCGTGCGGTATCCATAACCACGAATGGGCCTCGGAAAAACTTTGGCAAGTTTGGGCCAACTTACAAATCTCCCAAGTCTTTGATGTCCATGCGACGGCGTTTTTGCGTATTGGTAGCAATATGCTTAAAGATATTGTTCTAGGGGGACTGCTTAAGAAAAAAAATTCTGCTTTTCTTTTAAACACTGATCCCTTGCGAGAACTTTTAAAAGAAAATATTGATTTTCGTTTTTTAGAACATAATCTTAAAACAAAAAAATTACATGGCATCTCTGTTACTTGTACTAACTATTATTCAGGAAGTAGTATTACTTTTTTTGATGGCGATGACTCCATTGAAAACTGGTTACGCAATCAACGCCTCTCTCGCCGTGAAACATTAACTCTCGATCATGTCATGGCCTCTACTTCTATTCCTCTGCTTTTTCCTCCAGTCAAAGTTGCTGGCAGTTATTATGGTGATGGAGGAGTAAGACTTTCCGCTCCTTTAAGTCCTGCTATTCATTTAGGAGCGGAAAAAATATTAACAATTGGAGTACGACGCTTTCGCCCTTTTGAAACCAGCATTGAAATGACCAACAAACCTATTGATCGCATTAGTATTGCAGAAATTTCTGGAGTTATGCTCAATGCTATTTTTACTGATTCACTCGAATCCGATATTGAAAGGTTAGAGCGCATCAACCGCACCATTGAACGAGCACAAAATACAAAATCTCCTAACGATCATGAACTACGAGTTATTCCCCATATGGTCATTCGTCCTTCGGAAGATTTAGGGAATATGGCCGCTACTCAATTTAAAAATTTTCCACGCATATTGCGCTATCTCATGCGTGGTGTAGGTGCTAGTAATAAAAAAGGCTCCGATTTTTTAAGTTATATTGCTTTTGATAAAAATTATACCGAAAAACTTTTGCAGTTAGGTTATGCTGATGCCATGAAGATGAAAGATGAACTTTTGCTTTTTCTTAAAACCTAATCGATTTTAAAGGCTTTGATAATTTTAAGTACACACCTTTTTACTTTTGGTATGAAATTTTTACCTCTTTTACTTATTTGACTTTATTATAACCACAATCTCCATTATATTGCCTCACAATGAAAGCATTTTACTTAATTCTAAAACCGACTTCTGCATCTTTTTATATGCGAGGATTGTTTTTTTGTTTTTTTCTATTTATCTGCGCTCCTGTTTTCTCGCAAACAAATCTCATAGAACGCCTGCAACAACCTGCCTCACTCGAACCCGATACAAGTAACTATCCTGTCGGTAATGGTTATATGAGTCTCCAAGCACTCGACGCTATGGACACTTACGTTGTAAATTTCTTCTACCCTCATGATGCCCAAAATATTCTCATTGTTAATCATGCATCACTTATGTTTTTAATTTCAGAAAAATATTTACCTCACAATATTTTGAATCAAGAAAAAAACGTCTATGATTTTTCAGAATTTGCAAAATCTAATTTTTCTTTTTTTGATTCTAAATTATTATTCAACGGCACTAGATTTGCTGTGAGAATCTATAAAAATAATGAATATGAGAAATCCCTTCTCAAAGAAAGTACTGTGCTTACTCTCCCTCACGAAGTAGGACAATTTAGACTTGTCTTTGAAAATGGACAAATCGAAACTTGCGAACTTAAAAGTGGAACAGAATTAAACACGAACGAACTGGGAAATACAGGAGCCAGTCTCTCTTTCTCCTACGATATTGATATTGCCCAAAATTGTTATGCAAAATATTTTAGTCCAAAAGTAGAAAATGAAAAATTATCTTTTTATTCAAAATTAGGGAATAAACTAATTGAAATACATTTTTATCATACACATCCTCTTCCTCTTGCTTTCCTTATTCGCAAAACAACAGAGAATGAACCTGTTATTGAATTTATTTCTTCTCTTATTTTTAATATTCACTCTGACCCTGACATTTTAATGAATCATAATCTGGCCTTGATTGGCATAAAAGACGGTAAAATTGTGGTAGGGAAAAGTGATCTAGATTATTACGCCAGCGTTCCTTTAAAGGCTATTGTAACGATCCCTCCCGATATCAGCTTTGAAAAAGTTTTCATTCAAGTTAAAGATATCGAAACATCACAAATTGGGACTATTGAAGTAACACCTTGGTGGTTTAATATAGATATTTTTGCGACGTTTTTATCACATCAAAAATTTTCTTTATTCTAAGATTTTTTAAAAACTATCCTGCCGTTTCATCCGCAACCTTAGCCTTACACACTGGACACTCATAAAATTTCCCAGTT
>JAGOVR010000168.1 GCA_018060635.1 Bacteriovoracaceae bacterium | reverse complement strand
ATGCCAGTATCTCCTGCGATTATATCCCTGGCTGCTCCTTATTTTTCCCTACCACAGCAATTCTAGAATTGGGTTATTTGAAAGAAGATTATTTCATGTATTTTGAAGAAACAGATTGGTGTCTTCACGCTCAGACTAAAAGTTATAGTTTGATGACAGTGCCAAGCAGTGTCGTTTTTCATCACTTTAATGATGCCAAGATGCAAGCCCCATTTACAGTGTATTATTACAACAGAAATACCTTAATGTTTTGGTATAATTTTTCTGATTCAACGTATAAATTATTTTCTTGGTTAAAATCTCTTTTTATTAAAATTCCTCAATGCCTAATTGCATATGTTCAAGCTGGAGATAGTGTGGAGAAAGCCACATTTAAGTCTCATATCCTAGCTCATATACATTACGTCTGTTTTAAAAAGGGCAAGCAACTCTAAGCCATTGCAGAGGTATAAAGAGAGGAGTAGAGCAAAGTCATTACTGCAAAAATTGCCGTAAAAATACTTAGTAAAAGATAGAAATATTTTTCTGATCTAAAAATCTCTACCAAGGCAAGATAGATAGGGAAAGAAACCATACAAAACCTAGCAAGCGAGACATACGAACCTGTTGATAGTGAAATGCTTAGAGGAAGAAAAATTAGAAGAAAAAAATCATAACGCTTTTTAGTTAAGTGATAGATTGCAAGCATAAATGCGGCTAGGGTTAGAGATATGTTTAGCAGTATGAAATTCCAAGAAATCATCAGAATATTAGGATTATGATAAGTTTGGGAAAGTAATTCAGAAAATGAAATTAGGCCACGATTCCAGGCTAGCTGGTTTTGTGAAAATGCTAAAAAATTTCCAGTTAACTTATATAAGTAGAATAGAAAACATGACAGCGGTAATACCAGGATTGCTCCAAAGGGTATGATATTTTTAATATTTAGTAGTCCTTTTTGCTGTAGTCGAAAAATGTAAGCAGGAAGGATAATTACTCCGGTTGGGCGTGTAATCAGTAGCAATGAGTATAGCAGGATAGAAGTTGTCGTTTTCCTAAGCTCTAAAAAATACCATGATGCTATTAGTAAAAGAAAAAAAAGAGGCTCGGTTAAGGGAGCAGAGAAGAAATAGCTTACCGGAAAAAAACAGAGGAGAAAACTTGCTCTAGTTATTTCTGTATCAGAAAATGATAATTCACCTAAAAAAGAGGCCAGAAAATAAAGTGATAGTAAAAAACAAAAGTGAGAGATAAGTAAAGAGCTTGCAATGGAGGAATGTGTAATCAGGTTTAATAGTTTTATAAGAAGTGGGAATAAGGGGAAGAAGACCCAGTTTTTAGGAGTTGTTTTTGTAAAGAGTTCATTATCGTAGCCAACTTCGGCAATTTTGAAATACCAGTCAGCGTCAGCTGAGGAAAAAACTAATTTTAAATTTTCTGGAATTTTATGGATATCTAACAGGAGCTCAGGCTTGTAGTTAAAACCTTCCTTTGCCGGAATTTTTTCTATCTGAACTTGTTGTGTGAAGATAATCAGGCATAAGACTAGTACTCTCGAGGCGATAAATGCAGGTAGTATTAATCTTAGTTTAGAGTAGTCTTGCATAGTCAATAAAATAGATAGTTATTACAGGATATTAACCCGCCCATGTTTTTAGCAAAACAGGATTATCTATTATTATCTTTTAAAATGTAAAGACAAAGCTTTTTTACTCTGATAAATTTGTCTAATGAGAGATGATTATATGACTTTAGAGGAAAAGCTTGAGATTGCTAACCAGAAAGAGTTGCATTTGGCCGCTGAAGCTGTGGTCGATGCTGCGATTTGGAGATATAAGCTTAAATCTATTACCTTAGGCGGAAGATTGGATATTTCTGAATGTTCTAGACGCTCTCTCATCAATTTAATTAATCAAGAACCTACACTTACACAATACCTGTTTACTGATGAGCTCTGGGAACGACACTAATCCAAAAATACAATCTAAATCAAAAATCTTAGTAGTAGAAGATGATCATGATGCAAGAAGTATTATCAAAAAATCCTTAGAGATCTTGGAATTTGAAATTATTGAAGCGTTTGATGGTGTTGATGCTCAAGAAAAATGCCAAAAAAAACTTCCAGATGCTATTGTGCTAGACCTGATGATGCCAAGATTAAATGGTATCGATTTTCTAAAATGGTTTAGAGAAATATTTAAATCACCATTTGTGCCAGTATTAATGCTGACTGCTCTTACTGATATAGAAGATAAAGTTCAGGGACTTCATGCTGGAGCAGATGATTATTTAGGTAAACCTTTTCACTTTAAAGAATTGCAAGCTCGAGTTGAGGCGCTGCTTAGAATCAAATACCTGACCAATCAGCTTTATCAAAGAAATGAGCAATTAGAAGTTATCAACAAAGAACTCGTTGAGACGCAAAATGCTCTAGTGCAAAAAGAAAGAGAGCTTCTCAAAGTCCAAATAACGGGTGCCGCTGCTCATAACTTAGGTCAACCGATTACTACTATTCTTTTGAATTGTCGGCTTATTGAAAAATCATTGGAAAAATCAGCTGACAAGAAAGAAGCAGAAAATTCTTTGCAGGCAATAAAATTAATTAAGAAAGAATGTGAGTCTATGAACTCTACCATTGAGAAGTTGAAAAATGTGAATGTGCAGTCAGTCGCACAGTATTTGGGTAATCTGAGTATTTTGGATATTGAAAAGTAGAGTATTGATTTTTTCAGGGCGGGGACGAGCTCAGCCTTTTTTCGCAGCAAACTCTTTCATAAAAGCAGCAAGCTCTCTAGCCCCCTCAAGCGGAAAACTATTATATACGCTAGCTCTCACTCCTCCAACTAGCCTGTGTCCTTTTAGACCAATTAACTTTCTTTCTTCGGCTTCTTTGAAGAATTGAGTCTCTAGG
>JAGOVR010000167.1 GCA_018060635.1 Bacteriovoracaceae bacterium | reverse complement strand
ATCTAAGGTAGAGCTCCTTTTTCATTGATTTCCTCTTTCCTTTCTAATTATGAGTGTTTTTTATATATCGAAGGTATTTATGCCTAAGAAACCAAAGCATGTATTCAATCACAAGAATTTGAGATTGTTAGTTGATATTTTAAAGATAGTGCTTGAAGTAGCGTTCTCCTGAGATTGTTTAGGCATCGTTCACCATCGTTGTGACGGTTAGACTAACTTCATTATGAATTTATGACAGATTGTGCTTGCGAGCCAAAAAAATCAGTTGGTTTTGATAATTTTTGCTCTCCTTAAAACAAAGTCGACAAATATATCTGAACGCGTTTTTCAAATTTTCCCTTTACTCAGGAGCAAAAGATTCAGCATTACTGATATGCTATGGCTGTAAGCATATACTGTTGGCTGACTGTTGTGCCTATCCCTCTCTTATCTTATTTTGTTCTTCTTGATAGCTAAGAAATGTCAATTCCTTCTGTGCACTCGAATTAGAAAGCTTAGATTTGTTAGAAAAAGAATAATGCTTTTTCAGATTCATAATTTTTATAAGCTAAGATACAAGTATTAGCATGAGAAATTGGCAGGAATTAATGCTCTGTGCTCTTATATTAATGTCGTTTTCCACATTATTCTATCTACAATTTTAAGTATAATCTCTAAAAAAAATTAATCATGGTTCAGATAGACTGGAAAAAAAAAATTACAATATTATCAAATGAACACCCTGCCTAGAACTACTCTATAGATTTATAAGATGTTAATAAAAATATAGCCAAACAAAATCCTTCAGAAGCCTGGCAATCAGTGAGCTTTGATCTTGCCAATCTCATTTCAGCCAGAGTTACCACCAATTTTATCAAAGCCTGCTGTGACTTTAATAAAAACCTCGACAATGGGTTTGGCTTGGGAGACGAACATTAATGGGCGGTAAAGCTATCATAGGAGTGAGCTTATCTATTGGAGTTTAGCTTTTTCACTGGGCCATTATGATTAATGGCACAGTATTCCAGCTCACTGGTAAGGACAGAGAGGGATACAGCACTTTTATGGAAAAAATTCATTCGAATGGCGACACTTAAATTCTACGATTTAACATCCCAAGACTTACATTCAAATCTGTGTAAAAGTGCTATAGGAGAAGAAATACAAATATTCCATATTTGCTCAGTTCGATTCAAAATATTTGAACTGTCAGACATTCGTTTACTAATTACTCTGCATGCTAGGCTTGTCAGAGATCTAAACGCTTCAGGCTTTATCAGTCTTCGAAGCCTTGGGAATTTGAAAGAGATATCAACAGCAATGCTAGACTCTAATATTTATTGTCATATTATTCTAAATTACATTGAATATTTGATCAATTTTTAATCCTTCAGAACAATTTGACAAAGGATTGAAAATTAGACCATGATTAAAAGGTAGTTCAAACTACATAATGGATAGCATAAAGATGAACTTGAGTAGACTTGATTTGATAATAGTTAGTTATTAAGAAATGCATTAAACAATCTTAGTATAAAAGTGCATTTTCATTCAATCAAATCATTTTCCATATTTTAATATTTGCTTCCTTTTCAATGAGTAAGCAAAAAATTAAGTCGTGCCAACGAACATTCAAAGTTAGCACTGCTATTTAATGTATGTTTTGAAAATCATATTTTTAATGACAGAAATCGATAAAAATTTAAAAGAAACAATAACTAAGCGAAATCATCTCTTTTTTGTGTGCTCGTAGAATAGATTGAGGTTTTAAGAAAACCTAAACAGTGCTTCCGAGTTGTTCCCGTAGAATTAAAATGTTTTCTCTTTATTATCCTCCATGAGCGCTCGTATAATCAAACACTTTTCCGGTTCTATCTTCGAGATGTGCTTAATGATTCCCTTCTCATACAATTTATATTCAATTTTGGTGATACAGCTGATCTTAATCTTTTTGATCTTCTTATCGGAAAGATCTCGACTGCATAGATCTTGTTAATTTTAAGAAAGATACACAATTTTCTAGTGACTCCAGAAACCATTTTAAGAACATTTTGTCAGAACTATGCCCTGCTTCAACTATTAAGCACGAGCATTATTGTCTTCAGATTAGGTGTGGTTTTAATGACTTTAGGGCTAACTTTAGTTATGAGATTAGGATTCACTTGAAGGCTGCTCAGATCCTTAGTAGTTAGCACGAACTTCATTACTTTTTTCCACCTCTTCTTCGGTATCTTTATCAGGACTCTTTTCTACCTCTAAGAGCCTAAGAGTAGGACCGTTACTATAAGAAACCGTTTTGGGAAGTGCAAGAGTGTGTGGAGTGTTACCTTTAGAGAACATAGGCGATTACTCTTCTGAAAGCTCCGAGATATGCTCGCCCTCTTTTTCTGATGCTCTTTTTCTCTCCTTCGAATCGTTTGAACTCCTACCCACTGACTCAGGAATCACAGATCCTCTTCTTGATGTAATTTCTTTGCTAAATTTTGAAGATTTCGACTTGTTTTAATCTTCCATTTCCTCTATTCCAGCCCAATTAAGCTGGTGTGTCTCCAACTGAAAAGCAGGAGTGACTGTCTCTAATTTGCTCTGCCGACCCTCTTTATTCAGCAACTGATCAATTTTTTATCTAGCAGACTTTAATTTCTGAGATTTTTCTTCCTTAAGCTGAGGCTTTTCACTGGCAAATTATGGAAGAATATTCTTCGGAACAGAATCACTTTTGTCATCGTTTTCAATTTACCGCTGCTTTTTTGTTTAAAGCATTTTTTAGTGGTAAACGTTGTTAATAAGGGGCTTCCAGAGATCTTCACTGTTTTTACGAATTGAGTTAGCTCCTTTATAAATTTTACTCAGCTCAAAACTGTTGTTTTAAACACTTTATGACATACCCCTGAATCTAGTAAGAACTGGTGGC